>NZ_QQNA01000123.1 GCF_003346515.1 Streptomyces corynorhini | reverse complement strand
CGGCCCGTCTTCCCCACCGCCTCGGGCCGCGCCGTGTTCTTCGCCCGCCCCTACCTGCCCGGGGCGGAGCTGCCCGACGAGGACTTCCCGTACGTCCTGAACACGGGCCGGGTCGCCCACCAGTGGCACACGCTGACCCGGACCGGCAAGATCGCGAAGCTCAACAGGCTCGACCCCGGGCCTTTCGTGGAGATCCACCCGCAGGACGCGCGGGCGCTGGGGATCGCCGAGGGCGACCGGGTGGAGGTCGCGTCGCGGCGCGGCCGGGCGGTGCTGCCCGCCGTGCTGACCGATCGGGTGCGGCCGGGGGACTGCTTCGCGCCGTTCCACTGGAACGACCTGTTCGGCGCGGATCTGAGCGTCAACGCGGTGACGAGCGACGCGGTCGACCCGATCTCGTTCCAGCCCGGCTTCAAGTTCTGCGCGGTGTCGCTGACCGGCCTCGGCGCGCCGCCGACCACGACGGCGGAGACGGCGACGGGGTCACGGGCGACGGCGCGGGCGGCGGAGGGGGAGGTCCTCGTCCTGTGGGCCTCGCAGACCGGCACCGCCGAGGAGGCGGCGGCCCTCGCCGTGCGGCGGCTGACGGACGGCGGGCGGACGGCCCGGCCGATCGACATGGCAGGTCACCCGCCGGACGCGCTGCCGCGCACGGCGGACCTGCTCTTCGTCACCAGCACCTTCGGCGACGGCGAGGCGCCCGACAACGGCGCACGCTTCTGGGAGGCGCTCAGCGCGCCCGGCGCGCCCCGGCTGGAGGGGGTGCGCTACGCCGTCCTCGCCCTCGGTGACTCCTCGTACCACGATTTCTGCGGGCACGGCCGACGGCTCGACGAGCGGCTGGCCGAACTGGGCGCGCGGCGCCTGGTACCGCGCGCCGACTGCGAGCCGGAGTACGAGGAGAGCGCCGGTCGGTGGCTGGACCGGGTGCTGGCCGCGCTGTCCCCGCAGCGGCAGACGGCCGGACCCGGGAAGCTCGCCGGACCGGCAGCCCGCGCCGCCTCCGCCGCCCCTGCCGCGCCTCGCACGGCCCGGCCCGCCGAGGCCCCGCCCGTCGTCGCGCGGCTGACCGGCAACCGGCTGCTCAGCCTGGCGGGCGCCACCAAGGAGGTGCGCGGGTTCACCTTCGACACGCGGGAGAGCGGGACCCCTCTCGACTACCGCGCCGGGGACGCGCTCGGTGTGCGGCCGGTCAACTGCCCCGATCTGGTGGCGGAGTGGCTGTCCGTCACGGGGCTGTCCCCGGGGACTCCGGTCGATCTCCCCGGGCCGGGGACCGTCGAGCTGGGCGAGGCTCTGCTGCGTCATCTCGACATCACCGCGATCACGCCCGCTCTGCTCCGGCTCGTCGCCGAGCGGACCGGCGACCGTACGCCGAGGCAGCTGCCGCGCCCGGACGACAAGGGCGAGCTGGCGCGCTGGGCGTGGGGGCGGCAGGCCGTCGACGTCGTCGCGGAGTTCGCCGTACGGGCCACGGCGGCCGAGTGGGCGGGCGTCCTGGGGCGCCTTCGGCCCCGGCTCTACTCGATCTCCTCCAGCCCGCTGACGGACCCCGGTCTGGTGCGGCTGACGGTCTCCGTCGTCCGGTACGAGGGCCGACGGGGTCACCGCCGCAAGGGCGTGGCCTCCGGATTCCTCGCGGACGCGGCCCAGGACAGCCAGGTGCAGGTGCGGGTACGGCGCTCCGCGCACTTCCGCCCGCCCGCCGACCCCGCCACCCGGATGGTGATGGTGGGCCCCGGGACAGGGATCGCCCCCTTCCTGGGATTCCTTGAGGAGCGGCGGGCACTCGGACACCCGGGCGCCAACTGGCTCTTCTTCGGGGAGCGGCGCCGCGCCACGGACTTCTCCTACCGGGAGGAGCTGGAGGAGCTGCGGCGCGACTCCACACTGACCCGGCTGGACACCGCCTTCTCGCGTGATCAGCGCGCGAAGGTGTACGTCCAGGACCGGATGCGCGAGCACGGGGCGCGGCTGTGGTCCTGGCTCCAGGAGGGGGCGCACTTCTACGTGTGCGGTGACGCCTCGCGGATGGCCAGGGACGTCGACCGCGCCCTGCGGGACATCGCCGTGGTCCATGGCGGTCTCACGCGGGAGGCGGCCGACGCCTATGTCGCGGGGCTGGCCGCCGACCGGCGGTATGTCCGCGACGTGTACTGATCGCCGGGCTCAGCGCACCACCCGAGGGGGTACGAGGTGCCGGTCCCGGAGTTCGCCGAGGACCAGGGCGGCGAACGCGGTGGCTCCCCGAACCGAGGTGTGCGTGTTGTCGCGCGCTTCGTCGTAGAGGTAGAGGGCCTTGGAGCCCTCCGGGCCCGCCTCCTCGACCAGTCGCCTGGTCAGCGCCGTGAGGTCGATGAGCGGTACGTCCAGCTCCCGGGCGAGGGCGCGCGTCTCACCGGGCAGGTCCACGCCCAGGCCGTTGACGTGCAGGGCGGTGCCGTTGTCGAGGGTGCCGTCGGCGTTGAACCAGCGGCGGACGATCGGGGTGACGAGGACGGGCCGGCCGCCCCGGTCCCGGATCCGCCTGACCATCTCGGTGAGGTTGGCGCGGTAGACGTCCGCCGGGGTCTGCTTGTCGTTGTGGGCGAGCTGGATCAGCACCGGATCGCCCAGGCGTACCCGGGACTCGACCGCGCGGAAGAGCACCGGGTTGTCCAGGAAGGACTGTGAACCCTCCCCGGAAGCGGCGTAGTTGGCGACCGATATGCCGCTCGTGAAGTACTGCGGAAGCCGCTGTCCCCAGCCGGTGTACGGGTCCTGAGGCTGGTCGCAGACGGTCGAGTCGCCGATCAGCAGGAGCTGGGGGACGCGCGGCGCGGGGGTGATCCGGAGCCCCGCGAGGAGGGGGGCCGCGCCGCCGAAGCGCAGGTCGAGGCCGGGGGTGCCGCCGGGCCCGGTCGGCTCGCCCTCGGGGTCGCGTACGTCCACGGTGAAGCCGCGCCGCACCGTCTGCCCGGCCCGGGTGGCGCTCTCGGCGAGCATCGCGCGCCGGGCCTCCGCCTGGACGCCGGTGCTGCCCTCGCGGGCGCCGCCGAGCAGGGCCGTCACCTCGTACGTACCCGGCGGGACGTCGAAGTGGCAGACCACGGGGGCGGTTCCGGCGCACCCGGCGGGCAGGGAGGGCCGCGCGGGTGTGCGGGCGGCGGCGGGCACGGCGAGCAGGCCGGTGACGGCGGTGAGCGCCGCCAGCACGGTGACGGCCACGCGCGCGGGAGCGGCCCTGCGGGTGGGGGCGGCCCTGCGGGTGGGGGCGCTCACGTCGGGATCCGGTCGCCGACGAGCGCGAGGTTCTGGATGGCGGCGAGTCCGAAGAGGGCGGTCTCGTTGCTGTTGATCCGGAGGTTCTCGTAGCCGGGTTCGAGGACGTCGGGTCCTTCGAGCGGTGTCCTGTCCCACTTCATCGCCGAGGTGTAGGCGTCGCTGTCGTAGAACCTGCTCCAGGCGCGCGCGGCCAGGCGCGCGTCGCCCGACTGGGCCGCCGCGTAGGCGTCCTGGCGCGAGTGGCCCTGGAAGAGCAGCAGACTGCCGAAGTCGCGTCCGTAGCGCGCGCTCTGTTCTGCCTTGGTGGCGTTGAAGTAGCGGCAGTAGTCCAGCCAGGCTTCCTTGAACTTCGGCTGGTCGATGAGGTCGATCAGCTCGGCGCACATCTCGACCAGGCCGAACATCGCGGAGAGGTGCGAGACGTCCACCACGGGCGCGGCGGCGACGGCGAACCTGCCGGTGTCGAGGTCGTAGAGGCCCGAGCCCTGGACGAAACCGTTGGGCTGCGCGCCGATGGTCTCCATGGTGGAGCGCAGCCGGGCCTCGGCCCTGGCCGCCCGGGGGCCCCTGCGCTCCCACTCGGTGAGCCAGGCGGCGGCCAGCCCGCTCCAGTCGGTGCCGAAGCCGATGGACAGGGCGTTGCGGTCGGGTTCGTAGGGCTCGGTGCGGATCTTGCGCAGCGGGTCGAGGGCGAGGAATGTCTCGTCGGAGTCGACGAGGGCGTGCATGAGGTCGCCGACCCGTTCGTCGGCCGTGAGGTAGTAGTAGGGGCGGCGGTAGACGGCGGTGGAGATGCGCTGCTGCTTGGCGCTGTCCGCGTAGTGCTGTACGCCGTGCCGGGTGCCGAGCCCGGCCCAGGTGCCGAGGTGGTAGACGTCGACCTCGCCGGTGTGCCGGGTCAGGGCTTCGGCGAAGCGGAAGATGTCGGCGCGGCCGGAGCGCAGATAGGCGAACCAGAGCCACAGGTCGGGCGAGAGTTCGGAGTTGTCCCAGGCGTAGCCGCCGACGTCGTAGCGCCACTGGTGGCGGTCCTCGTCGTAGCTGTGCATGAAGTCGCCGTAGTCCCAGAAGCCGTACCAGCGGCGCTGCTCGACCTGGTCCTTGTAGTACGTGAAGAGGAAGTCGAGCTGGTCCTCGATCGCGGCCTTGGCCGGTACGGAGCGGTCGACCGGTGCGAAGAGCCCGCCGAACACACCGGCTCCGGTGAGGGCTTCGGCGCTCGCGGCGAGCTGGGGCGGGGTGCGGACGGCCCGGGACTGGTCGACCAGCGCGGCGGCGGTGGGGGTCTTGTCGTTGGCCCAGAACATCAGCTCGCTGGTGCGGGCTATGCCGTACGGGGTGCCGAAGCCGGGCTCGTAGTCCTCGTAGGTGATGTTGAGGCCCTCGATCTGTTCGGGGTAGCTGTCCTGGCCCATGCCGTCGTGGTAGAAGCGCAGGTCCATCGGCTGTGCCTCGGGCGACCAGAGCCAGAGGGTGACCTCGGCCTCGTCGCCCGCCGCGCCCCGGATGTCGAGCTGGGCGGGGTGTTTGTGCCAGAAGTCGCGCAGCCCGAAGGAGAGTCCGCCGCTGACCCCGCCCACGTAGCCGAAGCCGCCCGCCCGGCCGCCGCCGCCCGCCGCGATCCAGCCGTGGCCCGCCTTGGTGCGTTTGCGCAGGCTGAAGCCGTCGGAGGAGAGCTGGGCCAGGGTGTAGTCGCCCCAGGTGGGGATGGCCTGGAGGCGGGTGGTGACGCGCTGGTCCCAGGTGGCGGGGTCGGGCAGCTTCTCGCCCCTGACCTGGGCGGTGCGTACGGCGGCGCCGGGGTCGCGGCGCAGGCCCGTGATGCCCTGGACCGCTTCGGTGAGGAAGCCCTTGCCCTCGCCCGCGATGCGGATGTGCCGGTCGTAGGCGGCGTCGCGCAGGGGGACGGTGAAGCGGACGCCGAGGCCGCGGATGAAGTCGCCCTTGTTCCGGCCGGGGGTCTGTTCGCCGTCGTAGGTGATGGTGTGCACCATGCGGAAGGACTCGGCACCGGCGTAGAAGTAGAGGCGGACGCTGAAGGGCAGCCAACGGCGGCTGCCCTTGCGGTGTTTGCCGTCGACGCGGATCACCGCCCGTACCGGGCCGTCCTGTTCGACGTGGGCGGCGCTGATCTCCCCTTCGAACCGTTCCCACCTGGCGGTGGCGTGCTCGCCGTCGTCGAGTTCGCCCTGGCGCAGCAGGACGAGGCGGCCGTCGGTGGCGATCCTGGTGGCGCCCCGGGTCACGGATTCGACGAGCCGGGCGCCGTCCTTGCCGATGACCGCCCTGATGACCCCGGTGTCGACGGTGATCCGCCGCTGGTTCGCGCTGACGGTGACCTTCTTCGCGGGGGCGGCGGGGGTCCCGGCGGTGAGGGTGAGGCGTCGCGCGCCCGCGGCGGCGGGGCCGACCGCGTGCGCGGTCCACTTGAGCGAGCCGTCCGGCCAGTAGGCGGTGGGCCAGGTCTGTACGGGGACGGCCCGGCCGTCCTCGGTGGCCAGGGCGAACTCCGTACCGGCGGGGTGGGTGCCCCGGCTCCACGGCACGCCGAAGGTCGAGCCGGGCGCCGCGCCCAGTCCGCCGTCCTCCAGCCAGCCGACGTCGACGGGGTCGGCCGCCGAGGCGGCGCGGGGGGCCGCCGCGTGGGCGTCCCGCCCGGCGAGCGCCCAGCTGACCTGGGTGGCGGCGCCCGCGACTGCGGCGGCCTTCAGCACGGACCTGCGAGGGATCGGAGACATCGCACATTCCTTTCATGCGCATGACATACACGGGTGCGAGTGCGGGTGCGAGTGCGGGTGCGGGTGCAGGTACGAATGCGAGTGCGGGTACGGGTGCGAGGAGGTAGTCCGACGTGACGGCCGCCGGGCGGGGACCGCTCAGCCGGCCGGGCGGCGGCGCTCGACGGCCAGCGCGCCCGCGGCCACCACTCCGAGCGCGGGCGCGGCCAGCGGCGCGGCGAACCACGCCGACACCGGCACCACGGCCAGGCCGCAGATCAGCAGCAGCGATCCGGCGGGGTCCCGTACGGTACGGCGGGCGGCGGCGCGCAGCAGCGCCCGCCACGAGGCGCCGGGCCGCCAGCAGACGGCCGCCCGCAGTCCGGCGGCGAGCAGGCCGAGCATGGCCAGCACCCCGACCGTACCGGCGAACGGTCCGCCGGGCAGCCCGGCCCGTACGACCACCAGGTCCGCGTGGAGCAGCCAGGCCGCCGCCCAGCCGGCCACGCCGACCAGCCAGCCGCGCCGGGCGGCGGCGCGCAGGTCCGCGGTGAACTCCCGCCAGGTGGCGACCTCGTGGGCCAGCACCCGGCGCAGGTGCGCCGCGCCCGCGGCGAAGGCGGCGGGCAGGGTGAGCAGGGGCAGCGCGGCCAGCGCGATCCACACGCCGGTCAACAGGGCCTCGGCGAAGACACCGAAACCCCGCGCGAAGCCGGACTCCTCCCGGGGGGAGGCTCTCCGACGGCTCGTGGTGCGGGTCGCGCTCATACCCGGCTCAGCCCTTCAGTCCGGAGGTGGCCATACCGTCGATCAGATAGCGCTGGAAGGCGAGGAAGAAGAGCAGAACGGGCAGCAGGGCGATGAGCGACATGGCGATCATGCCGCCGTAGTTGGCCACGCCGTCCTGGTCCACGAACATCTTCAGCGCCAGCGAGACGGTGTACTTGTCGGGCTCGTTGAGATAGATCAGCGGGCCCATGAAGTCGTTCCACGCGTTGATGAAGGTGAAGATGGCGCTGGTGATCAGCGCCGGGCGGCACAGCGGCAGCACGATCGACCAGTAGATCCGGGCGTGCCCGCAGCCGTCGAGGCGCGCCGCCTCGTCCAGCTCCTTCGGCAGATTCCGGATGAACTGCATCATCAGGAAGACGAAGAAGGCTTCCGTGGCGAGGTACTTGCCGAGCAGCAGGGGCGCGTAGGTGTTGACCAGTTCGAGTCTCTGGAAGAGCACGTACTGCGGGATGAGCAGCACGTGGTACGGCAGCAGCAGTGTGCCGATCATGAGGGTGAAGAGCAGATCGCGCCCCGCGAACCTGATCCGGGCGAAGGCGTAGGCCGCCAGCGAGCAGGAGAACAGCACACCGACGACGGAACCCAGCGCCAGCACGGTGGAGTTGAGGAAGAAGGTGGTGACCGGGATGTCCGCGATCCCGTCGGCGAGCCGGGTGAAGTTCTCGACGATCGGGGCGGTGGGGAACAGCTCCAGGCTGCCGACGATCTCGTCGTTCGGTTTGAACGAGCCGCCGATCACCCAGATCACCGGGTAGAGCACCACCGCGAGGACCGCGAGGGAGCCGAGGTGCCAGGCGAGCGAACCGGCGCCGCGGCGGCGGGCGGCCCGTACGGCGGCGGCCGGGTCCGGGCGCGGCGGCCGGGAGGGGGACGCGACGGCGGACGGCGTCAGCGGTGTACGCGGCGTGGTCATCGGGCCGCCTCCTCGTAGTGCACCCAGCGCTTCTGGGACCGGAACAGCACGGCGGTCACCAGGCCCACGGCGAGCAGCAGCATCCAGGCCATGGCCGAGGCCATGCCCATCCGGCTGTTCTCGAAGCCCTGGATGTAGAGGTAACAGGTGTAGACGAGCGTGCCGTCGGCCGGGCCGCAGGTGCCACCGGCGCCGCCGAGGATGTAGGCCGAGCCGAAGATCTGGAACGAGTGGATCGTCTCCAGCAGGACATTGAAGAAGAGCACCGGCGAGATCATCGGCAGGGTGATGTTCCAGAACCGGCGCAGCGGCCCGGCGCCGTCGACCTCCGCCGCCTCGTAGAGCGAGACCGGCACCTGCTTGAGCCCGGCGAGGAAGATCACCATGGGCGCGCCGAACTGCCAGACCGTGAGCGCCACCAGGCTGTAGACGATCATGTCGGGATCGCCGACCCAGCCGCCCCCGGGGAGGCCGAACAGCCGCTGGGCCCGGTCGACCACGGCGTCGTCCGAGAAGATCGCCTTCCAGACGATGGCGATGGAGACGCTCGCGCCGATGAGGGACGGCGCGTAGAACGCGGCCCGGTAGAAAGCCTGTCCGCGCCGCTTCCGGCTCAGCAGCAGTGCCACGCCGAGCGCCGCCGCCAGTTTGAGCGGGGTGCCGATGACCACGTACCAGAGCGTCACCGAGACCGAATGGCGCCAGCGCGCGTCGGCGAACATCTCGGTGAAGTTGTCCAGCCCGATCCACCGGGGGGCGTCGAACAGGTTGTAGTCGGTGAACGCGAAGTAGAGCGAGGCGATCATCGGGCCCGCGGTGAGCAGCAGGAACCCGGCGATCCAGGGGGACATGAAGAGCAGTCCCGCGAGGTTCTCCCGGCGGCCCCGCCGACGCGGGGCGGGGCCGCCGGGGCCGCCCCGGCCGGAGCGCGGCCGGGAGCCTGGGAGGCGGTCGGGCGCGGCGGACCGGCCGGCCGCCACCGTGGACCCGCTCACCGTCCGAGGGCCGTCTTCGACTCGCTGAAGAACTGACGCACCGCGTCGTCCACCGAGCGCTTGCCCAGGGCGAGTTCCTCGGCGAGCCGCAGGAAGGCGGATTCGGCGACATCGGCGCCCGAGGGGTGCGGTGTGATCTCCTCCAGCACCCCGGAGGCGACAAGCTGGTCCTCGTACGCGGCGATGTCCCGGTTGACCTCGTCGGTGGGCTCGAACGCCTCGTACTGCGCGGTGGTGGTGGGAACGCCGCGGTCGTAGCCCATGATCTTGGCGACCTCGGGGTCGTGGACCATGAAGTCGATGAACTGGGCCACTTCCTTGGGGTGTTCGGTGCGCTTGGAGCCGCTGAGCATCAGGGAGCCGAGGTACTGGCCGGTCCTCTTGCCGTCGGTGGTGGGGATGGGCGCGAGCCCGTAGCCGCTCCTGCCCTCGGAGGTGTAGCGCACGGCGAAGTTGTCCCAGGTGAACTCGCAGCCCGCGAGTTCGGCGGCGAGCGCGGACTTGGGCCTGATCTGCGCGACCTTCCTGGGGTCCGCGTAGACGCCCGACCTCACCCCGGCGTACGCCTTGGTCCACCACTCCTTGAGGTCGGCTTCGGTGAAGCCGAGCCCCTTCGCGGTGAAGAACGCCTTGCCGTGCTGGCGCAGATAGAGGTCGTAGAGGTACATGACCCCGTACATCCCGCTGTCACCGGCCCGGCCCTGGGTGTCCCGGATCCTGACCATCGCGGCGTCGAAGTCGTCCCAGGTCCAGCCGGGCTTCGGGGTGATCCCCGCCTTCCGGAAGACGTTCTCGTCGATGACCAGGGCCATGGAGTTGCTGCCGACGGGGACGCCGAGGAGCTTCCCGTCGACCTCGCCGAACTTCTCCAGTCCGGCGCGGAAGCCGTCCATGCCGAGGTGGCCGGCCTCGACCTGCGCGCCGAGGTCGAGCAGGACGTTCTTCTCGTCGTACTTGCGCAGGAACCCGATGGCGTTCTGGAACACGTCGGGCGGATTGCCGCCGGACGCCTGGGTGTTGAACTTCTTCCAGAAGTCCAGATAGGGCTGGAAGTCCGTCTTGACCTTGATCTTCGGGTACTTCTCCTCGAAGAGGGCGATCGTCTCGTTGATCCGCTTCGCCCGGTCGTCGGAACCCCACCAGGCGTACCGGATCGTCACACTCCCGTCGCCCGAGCCGCCGCCCGCCCCGCAGCCGGCCGCCGTCAGGCCGAAAGCGGCCAACGACCCGCCCGCGAGCCTGAGCACGCCGCGTCGGTCAACGCTCCCGGTCCTCGGCACAGTTCACCCTCCAGCCGTTCGTTGAATCGTTTTAGGCAAGCGCTTGCCGCTAGAAGTTATGGACCTCTGCGGCTCTACGTCAACGGTTCGGACGACATCCCTCGAAGCGCTTCAACGCGAGTCCCGGGCGGCGACGGGAACCTCGGAGCACTTCTGCGCGAAGCATTGACGAAACATGCGCGGCGTCCTAGCTTCATCGCGTCGTACTTCGTACGTCATATATGAGACACGAGATCTGAGAGCGCCGATGGCCTTCGCCCCGAGTCCGATCCCCTCCCGCACGCAGTACGTTCTCGAAGCGATCAAACACTCCATCCTCACCGGGGGGCTCCCCCCGGGACAGCCACTGGTGGAGACCGAACTCGCCGCGCGCTTCGGTGTGTCGAAGACGCCGGTGCGCGAGGCCCTCAAGACACTGGCCGGCACCGGTCTGGTGGTCATGAGCCAGTTCAAGGGCGTCACCGTGCGCACGGTCGACGCCGCCATGGCCCACGAGGTCTACGACGTACGGATGCTCCTCGAACCGGAGGCGCTGCGGCGTTCACTCGCCCGCCGCGCCTCGCTGGAGCCCGCGCGGGAGGCGCTGGTCAGGGCGGACGAGGCGGCGGACCGCGCCGAACGGTCGCTGGCCAACCGGGAGTTCCACCGGGCGCTGTATCTGCCCTGCGGCAATCCGCTGCTGGCCAGGATGCTCGACGAGGTACGCGACCAGGCCGCCCTGGTCTCGACCGTCGCCTGGGCCGCCGTCCCGTCCTGGGAGCGGGAGGCCGCCGAGCACCGGGAGATTTTGCGGCTCGCCCTCGCGGGCGACAGCGACGGAGCCGGTCAGGCCCTGCACGATCACATCGCCTCCTTCGTACAGCGGGCATTCCCTGAGGAGACCCCCCATGAGCAGCCCTGATCTCACGTCGTCGCGCGATGCCCTCGCCGATGTCGTCGCGATCCCCGTGACCCCGTTCACCGCCGATGACACACTCGACACGCAAGCGCACCGGGCGCTGCTGCGCCGGTTGCTCGACGGCGGCGTACGCACCCTCACGCCCAACGGCAACACCGGTGAGTACTACGCGCTCAGCCCCGACGAGCGCCGCGAGGTGACCGAGCTGACCGTCGAGGAGGCCGGGGACCGGGCCGAGATCCTCGTCGGCATCGGCCTCGACGTGCCCACCGCCGTGGCCTCCGCGCGCCATGCCCGTGCCGTCGGGGCGCGGATGGTGATGGTGCATCAGCCGGTGCATCCCTATGTGTCGCAGGCGGGCTGGGTCGACTACCACCGGGCCGTCGCCGAGGCGGTGCCGGAGCTGGGCGTGGTCCCGTACATCCGTGACACGCGGCTGCGCGGCGAGACGCTCGCGGCGCTCGGCGAGCTGTGCCCCAATGTCATCGGCGCGAAGTACGCCGTGCCGGACGCCGCGCGCTTCGCGGCCTTCGCACGCGACGCGGGCCTGGAGCGGTTCGTCTGGGTGGCGGGCCTCGCCGAGCTGTACGCGCCGGCCTACTTCGCGGGCGGGGCCACCGGTTTCACCTCGGGTCTGGTCAATGTGGCGCCGGCCGTCTCGCTGGGGATGCTGGAGTCGCTGCGGGCCGGGGACTACGCGGGCGCCATGAAGGTGTGGGAGCAGATCAGGCCCTTCGAGGAGCTGCGCGCCGCGAGCCGGTCCGCCGACAACGTGACGGTGGTCAAGGAGGCGCTGGCCTCCCTCGGACTGTGCCGGCGCGAGCTGCGTCCGCCGAGCCGCGAACTGCCCGAGGAGCGGCGTGCCGCCGTCGCCGCGCTGGTCGCGGGGTGGGCGATATGACCGTACGGCCGGAGCGGCTGCGCAGCCACCAGTGGTACGGGAGCGACATCGCGTCGGGGCTGCGTTCCTTCAGCCACCGGGCGCGCACCCGCCAGCTCGGCTATCTGCCGGAGGAGCACCTCGGCAAGCCGGTCATCGCGGTCCTCAACACCTGGTCGGACATCAACCCCTGCCATATGCATCTGCGCGAGCGCGCCCAGGCCGTCAAGCGCGGAGTGTGGCAGGCGGGCGGCTTCCCGCTGGAGTTCCCGGTCTCCACACTCTCCGAGACCTTCCAGAAGCCGACACCCATGCTGTACCGCAACATGCTGTCGATGGAGACCGAGGAGCTGCTGCGCTCCTATCCGGTGGACGGGGCGGTGCTGCTGGGCGGCTGTGACAAGTCGACGCCGGCGCTGCTGATGGGCGCGGCCAGTGTGGACCTGCCCGCGGTGTTCGTCCCGGCAGGGCCGATGCTGCCGGGGCACTGGCGCGACGAGGTGCTGGGGTCCGGCACGGACATGTGGAAGTACTGGGACGAGCGGCGCGCCGGGCTGATCGGCGACGCGGAGCTGGCCGAGCTGGAGAACGGGCTGGCCCGCTCCCCCGGCACCTGTATGACCATGGGGACCGCCTCGACGCTCACCGCCGCCGCCGAGACGCTCGGGGTGACCATGCCGGGCGCGTCGTCGATCCCGGCCGTGGACTCGGGGCACGAGCGGATGGCCGCCGCCTCCGGCAGACGCGTCGTCGAGCTGGTGCTCGCGGATCTGCGGCTGTCGAAGCTGCTGACCAGGGAGGCGTACGAGGACGCGGTGGCCACCGTCCTCGCGCTGGGCGGCTCGACCAACGCGGTGATCCATCTGATCGCGATGGCGGGGCGCTCCGGTATCCGGCTGACCCTGGACGACTTCGACCGGATCGCGCGGACCGTACCGGTCCTGGCCGACCTGCGCCCCGGCGGGCGGTACCTGATGGAGGACTTCCACTTCGCGGGCGGGCTGCCCGCCTTCCTGACCCGGCTGACGGACGTCCTGCACCTGGACCGTCCGACCGTCGCCCACACCACACTGCGCGAGCAGCTCGACGGGGCGCTCGTCCACAATCCGCGGGTCATCAGGGAGCGGGAGGACGCGCTCGCGCCGGAGGGCGGGGTGGCGGTGCTGCGCGGCAACCTCTGCCCCGACGGTGCGGTCATCAAGCACATCGCCGCCGAACCCCGGCTGCTCGAACACACCGGCCCCGCGATGGTCTTCGACGACTACCGCACGATGCAGCGCACTATCAACGACCCGGCCCTGGCCCTCACCCCCGACCATGTGCTGGTGCTGCGCAACGCGGGCCCCAAGGGCGGTCCCGGGATGCCGGAGTACGGCATGCTGCCGATCCCCGACTATCTGCTCAAGCAGGGTGTGCGGGACATGGTGCGGCTCTCCGACGCCCGGATGAGCGGGACGAGTTACGGCGCGTGCGTGCTGCACATCGCACCCGAGTCGTATGTCGGCGGACCGCTGGCGCTGGTGCGGACCGGCGACTCGATCACTCTGGACGTCGAGGCCCGCAGCCTCCATCTTCACGTGGAAGAAGCCCAGTTGGCCCGGCGCGGAGCCGAGTGGACCGCACCGCCCGAGCGGTACGGGCGCGGTTACGGCGCCCTGTACAACGAGCAGATCACCCAGGCCGACACCGGCTGCGACTTCGCCTTCCTCGCCAGGCCGGGCGAGGTGCCCGACCCGTACGTGGGCTGAGCGGCGGCGGGCCCCGCCCGCCGGCTCCGCCCCCTCCCCGGCCCGTTCGACGGTCGGACACCCACTGCGAAGCGCTTCACCCACGGAACGGAGAAGCAAGTCATGGCCTCAGCTGTGGCGCAGGACCCATCAGGGGCGCCGCCCCGCGCACCCGGCCCACCGGCGAGCGGGAAGCGAACGCGCCGTACGGGGGTGTCGGCCCGCCGGCTCCCGTATCTGCTGATCGCCCCCGCCGGGCTGCTGATGCTGGGCTTCATCGCCTACCCGATGCTCAGTGTCTTCTACTACAGCCTCCAGAACTACAACGTCACCAAACCCTGGCGCAACGGCTTCGCGGGGCTCGACAACTTCCGCCGCATCTTCACCGAGGACCCGCTGTTCTGGGACAGCCTGGTCTTCAGCGGCAAGTGGGTCGTCACCGAGGTCACCCTGCAGCTGGCGTTCGGTCTGGTGCTGGCGCTGCTGGTCAACCAGACGTTCCTGGGGCGTGCGGTGGCCCGTGCGCTGGTCTTCTCGCCGTGGGCCGTCTCCGGTGTGCTGACGACGACGATCTGGCTGCTGCTCTACAACCCGTCGACCGGGGTGGGCCGCTATCTGGCCGACGCGGGCATCGGGACGTACGGATCCTCGGTGCTCTCCGACACCGGCACGGTCTTCTGGGCCGCCGTCCTGGCCGAACTCTGGCGCGGTGTGCCGTTCTTCGCGATCCTCATCCTCGCCGACCTGCAGTCCATCCCCGGGGATCTGTACGAGGCGGCCTCCGTCGACGGGGCCAACCGCTACCGGCAGTTCTTCCACATCACCCTGCCCCATCTGCGGGACGCGATCATCCTGTCCACCCTGCTGAGGGCGGTGTGGGAGTTCAACAACGTCGATCTGCTGCTGACCCTCACCAAGGGCGGCCCGGCCGGTGTCACCACCACACTGCCGCTGTATGTGGCGGTCACCGGCTTCGAGGCACACGACTTCGGTTACGCGACCGCCCTGACCACCGTCGCGTTCGCGATTCTCCTCTTCTGCTCGATCCTCTATCTGCGCCTGAGCAAGTTCGGAGGCGACCACAAGTGACCGCCGTCATCGCCGAGAAGAGCACGTCGCCCGCGCCCGCGGACGGCGGCCGGCCGTCTCCCCCGCTCCGCCGCAGGAGGCGTGAGCGCGCCTTCGACGAGGTGCCCAGGTGGCAGATCTATGTGCCGCTCGGCCTCTATCTGCTCTTCACCCTCGTGCCGTTCTACTGGATGCTGCTGTTCTCGCTGCGTCCCGCCGGTTCCGACTCGCTGGTGCCGTGGCCGATGACGTTCGACCACTTCGCGAAGGTGTGGAACGAGCGCGCCTTCTCCGTCTTCTTCCAGAACAGCGCGCTGATCGGGGTGGGCACCCTGATCTGCACGACGGTGGTCGCGCTGGCCGGCGGCTACGCGCTGGCGCGCTTCGACTTCCGGATCAAGCAGGGCTTCATGCTGGCGCTGCTGTGCTCGCAGTTCATCCCCGGCGCGCTGATGCTCGTCCCGCTCTTCCAGATCTTCAAGAACCTCCAGCTGATCAACTCCCCGGTGAGCGTGGTCCTCGCGGAGACCGTCTTCCAGCTGCCGCTCTCGATCATCCTGATCAGCGGATTCATCAAGAACGTGCCCTACTCGCTGGAGGAGGCGGCCTGGGTGGACGGCTGCTCACGGCTCCAGGCGTTCCGTATCGTCGTCCTGCCGATGCTGCGCCCCGGGCTGATCGCCGTGGGCTCGTTCGCCTTCGTGCACAGCTGGAACCACTTCCTCTTCGCGCTGATGTTCCTGATGGACCAGGACAAGCAGACGATCCCGGTCGGGCTCTCGACCCTCATCGGCGCGGACAGTGTGGACTTCGGCGCGCTGGCCGCGGGCGGTGTGATCTCGGCGGTGCCGGTGGTCATCGTCTTCGCCTTCATCCAGAAGTGGCTGATCAGCGGATTCAGCGCCGGGGCGGTGAAGGGATGAGCCTGCCCGTGGTACTGGCCGGGGCGCGCGGCCACGGCCGGACGCATCTGCTGAACATCCGCCGCCTCCAAGAGGCGGGCGTGGTAAGGCTCGTGGGGATCTGCGAACTGACCCCGCTCGGCGCCGAGGAGCTGGCGGGCCTCGGCGAACCGGCGCAGTCGGCGGACCTCGGTGAGCTGCTGGACCGTACGGGCGCGCGGATCGCGGTCATCTGCACCCCCATCCACACCCACACCGAGCTGGCGCTCACCGCCGCCGCCCGAGGGGTGCACACGCTGCTGGAGAAGCCCACCACCCCGTCGTTCGCCGCGTACGAGACCCTGCTGACCGGGCTGGAGAAGTACGGCACCGCCTGCCAGGTCGGCTTCCAGTCGCTGGGTTCGCACGCGGTGGCGGCGATCAGGGAGCTGATCGCGGACGGGGCGATCGGGGCGGTGCGCGGCATCGGCGCCGCCGGTGCCTGGGCGCGCGACGAGGCGTACTACACCCGGGCGCCCTGGGCGGGCCGTCGCACCCTGGACGGACGGGACGTGGTCGACGGGGTCCTCACCAACCCACTGGCGCACGCCCTCGCCACGGCGCTGCGCGTCGACGGCGCCGACCTGCCCGGCTCCGTGACCGGCATCCGGCTGGAGCAGTTCCGGGCCAACGACATCGAGTCCGACGACACCACCTGTCTGCGGCTGCTGACGGCCGGGGGCACTCCGGTGACGGTCGCCGTCACCCTGTGCGCGGAGCGGCCGGGCGAGCCGTACGTGCTGGTCCACGGCGAGAGCGGCCGGATCACCTTCTGGTACAAGGAGGACCGGGTGCTGGTGCAGCGCGCGGGCCGGGGCCCCGAGCAGACCGAGTACGGCCGTACCGATCTGCTGGAGAACCTCGTCGCCCACCTGCGCGCGGGCGAGCCGCTGCTCGTGCCGCCGGAGCGTACCGGCGCCTTCATGCGGGTCGTCGAGTCCGTGAGGACCGCGCCGCTGCCCGCGCCGCTGCCGCCCGGCGCCTGGTACAGCGCCCCCGGCGGGACCGGGGCGCGCCGGATCGTCCGAGGGATCGACGCCCTGGTGGCCCGGAGCGCGGAGTCCCTCTCCACATTTTCCGAGCTGGGCGCGGACTGGGCCGCGCCCCCGGTGGAGGTGCGTCCATGAAGATCGACCCGCGCGTTTCCGGTGTCTCCGAGGCGACGGTGCTGCGCTGTGCGGGCCGCCCGGTGGCCACGTACGCCCACCGGGCGGACCGTACGGACATCCCGGCGGGGCTCTCGCCGCGCCCGTATCTGCATCCGGTGCGCACTCTGGGCGGTGTCACGGTCACCGAGCTGCGGCCGGCCGACCACGCGCACCACCTCGGGGTGTCCATGGCCGTGCCGGACATCTCCGGGGCGACCTTTCCCGGCGTCAACTTCTGGGGCGGGCGGACCTATGTGCGCGGCCGGGGCCCGGTCGAGCTGGCCAACCACGGCACGCAGGAGCACACGGGCTGGCTGCTGCGGGACCCGGACGGCTGTGTGCAGGAGCTGTCGTGGGCGCACCGGGGCAGGGAGCTGCTCAGGGAGCGGCGGACGGTCAGCGCCGGAGCGCTCTCCGCCGAGGCGTGGGTGCTCGACTTCACCTCGTCGCTGACCAATGTGGCGGGCGAGGACCTGTCCGTGGGCAGCCCGGCCACCAACGGGCGTCCGGGGGCCGGGTACGGCGGCTTCTTCTGGCGCGCGCCCCGGCAGGGGCCGGACGGCAGGGCGCCGGAGGTGTTCACCGGGGAGGCGGCGGGCGAGGAGGCGGTGCACGGGCGCCCCGCCGACTGGCTGGTGCTGGCGGGCGCGGACTGGTCGCTGCTGTTCTGCGGCGGGAACGCGGAGACCCGCGCCGACCCGTGGTTCGTACGGACCGCCGAGTATCCCGGGGTGGGCTCCTCGCTGGCCTGGGAGCGGCGGCTGAAGCTGCCCGAGGGCGCGAGCACGGCCCGGCGGGTCGTCACCGTCGTGGTGGACGGCCGGCTCGACCGGCCGGGCGCGGTGTCGCTCGCCCGTAAGGCGGTGACGGCGTGAGCGCCCCGGGCGCGTCGCGAAAGTACCGGAGCCGTATCCGACCTCTGTGAGGAGAGCCGCAATGTCGCATCCGCACCGCACTCGATTCCCCGCGGCGGGTATCGCACTCACCGCTGTGACCGTCCTGTCCACCGTCCTCGTGACCGCTCCCGCGGACGCCCGCTCGCCCGCGGGCACGGCCGCCGCGGGGACCGTGCTGCGCGTACCGGCCGAGTACGCCACCGTGCAGGCCGCCGTGGACGCCGTCCCCGCGGGCAACACGGCACAGGTGACGATCTCCATCGCCCCCGGTACCTACCGCGAGCAGGTCCGGGTGCCGGCGAGCAAGCCGCATCTGCTCTTCCGGGGCACGGGACGCGACAGGTCGGGGACGGTGATCGTCTACGACACCCCGAACGAGTACGGCGGTTCGAACGCCAGCGCCACCGTGCTGATCGCCGCGAGCGACGTCACCGCCCGCAATCTGACGTTCGTCAACGACTTCGACGAGGCGGCGCACGATCTCTCCGCCGAGCAGGCGCTGGCGATGAAGACGACCGGCGACCGGATCGTCTTCGAGAACACCGCGTTCAAGGGCAACCAGGACACCCTGATGACCGACAGTCCGGCGCTGAACCGGATCAGCCGGGTCTATGTCCGCGACGCGTACATCGAGGGCGACGTGGACTTCCTCTACGGGCGGGCCACCACGGTCGTCGAACGGTCCGTGATCCGGGCGCTGAGCCGGGGTTCCGACACCAACAACGGCTACATCACGGCGGCTTCGACGTGGAAGGAGAACCCGTACGGCTTTCTGATCACCGGCAGCCGTGTCGTCAGCGACGCCCCCGCGGGCACCGTCCACCTGGGCCGGCCCTGGCATCCGGGCGGTGAGCCGGACGCCGTGGCGCAGGTGCTGTTCCGGGACACCGAGCTGCCCGCGGCCGTGAAGTCGGCGCCGTGGACGGACATGAGCGGCTTCTCCTGGAAGGACGCCCGCTTCGCCGAGTACCGCACGTACGGGCCGGGCTCGGCCGTGACGCCCGACCGTCCGCGGCTGACGGACGCCGAGGCGGCCGGGCGCCGGGTCGCCGACTACCTGCGCGGCACGGACGGCTGGGCGCCGCAGGACGCGGTACGCACACCCCGCTGATCCCCGCACACCACACCACACACCACGCTCCACACTCCAGCGGCACGGGCGCCACCGGATCGCACACCACCGACACCCGCACCGCCGACACGTACACCGCCGCACGCGCGCCACTGACACCGCACCCCGTCGAAGACCTCCGAGAGATCACGAAAGAGACGAGCCGCCATGAACATCCGCAGGACATCCAGCAGAGGAAACCCCTTGCGCGGGCGGACGGCCGCGGCCGTCTCGCTCAGCGCCGTCCTCGCCCTGACGGCCACCGCGTGCGGTGACGACGGCAGCGGCGGGGGCGGGAGCGAGGGCTCCGGCAAGGGCGAGATCACCCTGTGGGACAACAACACGGGTGAGCGCAGGGACATCTGGGCGCAGATCATCAAGGACTTCGAGAAGGAGAACCCGGACATCCACGTCAAGTACGTGGGGATCCCCATCGATCAGGTACAGGCGAAGTACGACACGGCGATCGACGGCGGCGGGCTGCCGGACGTCGGCGGGGTGACCACCGCGTACCTGTCCAACCTGGTGATACGGGACGTCCTGGACCCGGTCGGCGACCGCATCGACTCCAGCGGCCTCAAGGGCAGGCTGGTCCCCACCATGGCCGCCAGTGTGAAGGCGGCGGGCGGGCGCGGCGACGAGATGTACTCCGTGCCGACGTCCAGCAACAACGGCACCCTCTGGTACCGCACCGACCTGTTCTCGGCGGCGGGGCTGGAGGCGCCGGCGACCTGGTCCGAGTTCTACGCGGCGGCCGAGAAGCTCACCGCAGCGGGCAAGAACCGCTTCGGCTACACCATCCGCGGCGGCGCGGGCTCCATCGCTCCGGCGATGGACGCGATGTACGGCCAGTCGGGCATCACCTCCTTCTGGGACGGTGACAGGACCACCGTCAACGACCCGAAGAACGTGGCGGCGCTGGAGAAGTACGTCGCCCTGTACAAGAAGGTCACGCCGTCCGCCGACGTCAACAACGACTTCATCAAGATGGTCGCGCAGTGGGACAACGGCACGATCGGGATGCTGACCCACAACCTGGCCTCCTACCAGGACCATGTGAAGGCGCTGGGCAAGGACAAGTTCAAGGGACTGCCCTATCCGACGGCGGAGGACGGCTCGCGCGTCCAGGTCTCCAACCCGGTCGACGGGCTGGGCCTGTTCAAGAACGGCAAGAACAAGGCGGCGGCCTGGAAGCTCATCGAGTTCGCCGCCTCGCACAAGTCCAACAGCGCGTGGAACGAGTCGGCGGGCTCCATCCCCGCCAACACCGACGCCGCCACCGACACCTGGGTCGAGGACGCCGAGCCGACCGCCACCGCGATGAAGGCGCTCAGCGACGGCTCCACGAAGATCGTCGACCTGCCGTACTACCTGCCCGACTGGAACACCATCAGCAAGAGCGGCAACGAGCCGAACTTCCAGAAGGTGCTGCTCGGCGACATGACCGCCAAGGAGTTCGCGGACAAGGTCGCCGAGGAACTCAACGAGGCCCAGGCGGAGTGGAAGGAGCAGAACAAGAGCTGACCCGCCGGGTCCGGTACGGGAGCGGGCGCGGAGCGCGCCCCTCCCCCGTCACGACGAAAGCGAGGCTGATCGGCGTGTCCATCTCACGAAGACAGGTCACCGCGGCGCTCACCGCGCTGCCGCTGGCCGTCGCGGCGCCACCCGCCGCGACGGCGGCCGGCAGCGGCGGTCGCGCGCCGAGGTCCCCGGGTACCGTCCACATCGCCGGGGACTCCACGGCCGCGGACAAGTACGCGAGCGCCGCTCCCGAGACCGGCTGGGGCATGGCGCTCCCCTTCCTGCTCAGGAAGGGCATCGCGGTCGCCAACCACGCGGTGAACGGCCGCAGTTCCAAGAGCTTCATCGACGAGGGCCGGCTCGACGCGATCCTCGGTGTGATCCGGCCGGGCGACCTGCTGCTGGTCCAGTTCGGGCACAACGACGAGAAGTCCGACGACCCCGGCCGCTACACGGAGCCGTGGTCCACGTACCAGGACTGTCTGCGGCGGTATGTGAAGGGGGCCCGGGACGCGGGCGCGCGCCCGGTGCTGCTCACCTCGGTGGAGCGCCGCAGGTTCGACGCGGCGGGCGACGCGGTCGCCACCCATGGCGAGTACCCGGCGGCGATGCGCGCGCTGGCCGCCGACGAGCGGGTGCCGCTGCTCGACATCCAGGCGGCGTCGCTGGCGCTGTGGCAGCGGCTGGGGGCCGAGGGCACGAAACCGTACTTCCACTGGCTCCTGCCGGGTGAGTCGCCGAACTACCCGGACGGTGTCTCGGACAACACCCACTTCCATCCGCCGGGCGCCGTCGCGGCGGCGCGGCTGGTGGCCCGCGCGCTGCGGGACGAAAGGGTGCTCGCGCCCGGCGACACCCGCCGTCTCGACCAAGAGATCCCCACGTCCTGGCTCAGCTGGCTCGACGACTGAAGGAGTACTCCCGTGCGTCTCTCGAAATGTCATGCGCGCATCACCACGACGGCGCTGGCCTGCGGCATGGCGCTGACGCTGACCGCACTCGCGGCCCCCGCCCAGGGGCAGTCCCGTCCCGCGGGCCCGGCCGCCGAGCGGGCCGCGCTCCCCGCGAACGACGGCTGGGCCGCCGAGTCCGGCGGTACCACCGGCGGTCGCGACGCCACCGCGGACCATGTCTACACCGTCACCACGTGGGCGGAGTTCGGCGCGGCGCTGGGCGCCGCCGGGAACAGTCCCTCGGTCATCCGGGTCAAGGGCACCCTGGATGCCCTCTCCGACGGCGCGGGCAACGCGCTCACCTGCGAGGACTACGAGGCGAAGGGCTACTCCTTCGCGCAGTACCTCGCCGACTACGATCCGGCGGTCTGGGGGTACGACGAGGAGGTCAGCGGCGAGCAGGAGGATCTGCGCGCCGCCTCCGCGAAGCTCCAGGGCGCCCAGGTCAAGGTGAACGTCCCCGCCAACACCACCATCGTGGGGGTGGGGAAGGACGCGCGCGTGCTCGGTGGCAGCCTCCAGGTCAAGGACGTCGACAACGTCATCATCCGCAACCTCACCTTCGAGGACGCCTTCGACTGCTTCCCGCAGTGGGACCCGACGGACGGCGCGTACGGCGAGTGGAACTCGGAGTACGACAACCTGGTGCTGTACGGCTCCACCCATGTCTGGGTGGACCACAACACCTTCACCGACGGCCGCCACCCCGACAGCGAACAGCCCTCCTACTTCGGCCGGTTGTACCAGCAGCACGACGGTCTGCTGGACATCGTCCGGGGCGCGGACCTGGTCACCGTCTCCTGGAACGTCATCAAGGACCACGACAAGACCATTCTGATCGGCAACAGCGACAGCCTCGCCGCCGTCGACCGGGGCAAGCTCCGGGTCACGCTGCACCACAACCAGTTCAAGAACGTCAAGGAGCGGGCGCCCCGCGTGCGCTTCGGCAAGGTCGACACGTACAACAACCACTATGTCGTGGAGCGCGCGGAGAACTACGGCTACTCGTTCGGCATCGGGATCGAGTCGCGGCTGGTCGCCGAGAAGAACGCGTTCACCGTCCCGAGGGGAATGCCGCTGGGCCCCGTCCTGAAGCTGTGGAAGGACTCACCGGTCACGGTCGCCGGTAACCAGGTCAACGGGAAGTACGTCGACCTGCTCGCCGTCCACAACGCGGAGATCCCCGAGGAGACCCTGCGGCCCGACGCGGGCTGGACCCCGGTCCTGCGCGCCTCGGTCGACCACCCGCGCGCCGTCCCTGGCCTGGTCGACGGCGGGGCCGGTGCCGGAAGGCTCCACTGATCCGCGCCGGGTGGGCGGCGAGGCCGGCCGCGGTGGCGCCGAGGACCCGGCGGCGGGAGGGGTGTCCGGGGTCGCTGTTCATCGGGAACGCTCCAGCGGGTGAAAGGGGTGATGGGGAGCCATGGTCATGGCTCCCCACCCGCTGTCGTCACCGGTGGGTCATTGGTTGCCGTCCGGGCGGTGTCACTCCTCGTCGGGCAGGTAGTACCAGAACTCGATCTCGGCGAGGTTGGCGCTTCCGCTGTGGTTGTCGTAGACGCGGATGCGGCGGTACGAGGCCGTGCGGCCGAGCTTCACCTCGTACCACTGAGCGGTGCTCACCCCGCTGACGGTGTGCAGGTCCGTCCAGTTCTGCCCGTCGTCCGAGCCCTGGAACACCGTGCCGTTGGCGCGGGTCTCCAGTCCGGTGCGCGGGTGGAGGCGGATCTTGTCGATGGTGACGGGGCCCGCGGCGCCCGCGTCGACGTCGATCCAGCTCTCGGCCGCGAGGGTGTCGGTGTAGGTGGCCGTGTCGCCGTCGAACGCCTTCCAGCCGTTGGACGCCTTGGTGCCGGTGCCCGGCCACTCGATGGTGGACGCCTCGACCATCTCCCTGGTGACCTTGAACTGACGGAGCAGGGTGTCGGTGGAGACCAGCAGGGCGTAGGCGGTGTAGACCGCGTCGATCCGCGCCTCCTGGTCGCCGTCCGCCTCCTCGATCCGGTCGATCTCGGCGGTGAAGGCCGCGTGGCTCTTCTTCGTCCACTGCGACGCGTCGGTCTTCCTGGCCCGCGCGATGACCTCGGCGAGGTTCTCGGCGACCGCGACGGCGCTGTACTCGGAGACACGGGTGGCGCCGCCGGGCAGCGCCGCGACCACCTTGAACCACCGTGTGCCGTGCCGCAGTTCCTGCTCCGTGTAGGAGCGTTCGCGGGTGCCGGTGACGGCCTTCTCCCAGCCGGCCGGCCGGGTGCGGGGGTCGGTGGCGGCGGTCTTCGCGTCGGCGGCGCGGTAGAGGGTGAAGCCGACGGCGTCCTCGGGCTTGTTCCACGCGATGGTGAACCGGTCCGCCGTGCGCCCGGCCACGTACGGCTGGAGCAGGCCGGTGGCGGTGTCGGTCACCTTGACGGTGCCGAGGACCGCGCTGCCCGTCGAGGCGACGCCCGCGTGCACCGCGTACGGGAAGGGGGTGAAGAGCGCGCCCGCGTACGTCCAGGTGGTGCCGTCGGCGGAGGCGAAGGCGATGACCTGGTGGGACTCGTAGTCCCTGACGAGCCGCAGATAAGGGTGGTCGGCGACGGTGAGGCCGGAGATGCCCGCGTCGAGCGGCGAGCGTACGTCGTCCTGCCAGTCGTGGCGGCTGTCGCGGGTGCGGTTGGCGAGGACGAGCTTGCCGGTGGCGTCGGCGCCGAAGTAGAGGTAGCGGGTGTCGGTGTGGATACGGTCCCGCAGCATCAGCCCGGTCAGGGCCCCCTTGTGGTCGTCCACGCGGGCGGTGACCGTGCCGCTGCCGGTCAGGGGGCGGCTGACGAAGAGGAGGGAGTCCTCGATGTTCCGGGTGGCGACCATGTAGTCGTCGCCCTTGCCGAGCCCGGTGCCGTCGCCTCCGGTGACGGCGATCGTGGCGCCGTTGACGGAGGTGGTGCCGCGCCGCTGGGTGCCCAGCCGGTCGTCGCGCCAGCCGGTTCCGGTGAGCTTGCGGGAGACGGGGGCGTCGAGCGCGGTCCCGACGTGCCAGGAGGACCAGCCGGTACCGGCGCCGTTCACCGCGGTGACGGTGTAGTGGTAGCGCTCGCCCTGCCGCACCCGGGTGTCGCGCCAGGACAGTCCGGTGACGGCGGTGGCCACGGTCCTGTACGGTCCCTCGGCGCGGGTGGCGCGCCGGACGGTGTAGGTGGCGGCTCCGGCGGTGGGGGTCCAGGCGACGGTGACGGAGGTGTCGGCGGGCAGTGCGGTCACGTACCGGACGACGGAGGGCAGCAGCGCCGTCGTCGCCGTGTCGGACAGCTTCAGGACGACGGCGGTGAACGGCGCGACGGTGACATGGCCGCCCGAGACCGGCAGCTTCCGGCCGGAGACCAGGTCGAGGACGGTGGCCCCGCGGTGGCTCGCGGGGACGGCGAGCCGGTAGCTCTGCTTGTTCCCGTACGCGGCGCGGGTGGTGTTGACGCCGAAGAGGTACTGCCCGTAGCGCGCGGTGAGGAAGTCGGTGTAGCCGGAGTACGGGTTGTCGACCTCGAAGTTCTCGCGGCTGACGGTGCCGACGCCCGGCTGGTACGCGACGGGGCAGATCTCCCCGGCGAGCGCCTGTGGGGCCCAGTTGTCGCCGGTGTTGATGTCCTCCATGAAGTCGGCGTCGATGGCGTCCATCCGGGCGTAGTAGTCCCGGTACTGGAACAGTCCGTTGGTCTGGATCTGCGCGATGTGTTCGTGGGTCGGGGTGATGACGTGCAGCCGGCCGTTTCCGGCGACGCCCCGGTTGCTCTGGTAGAGGGAGCCGAAGATCCTGGTGTCGCCGTCGCGCAGCGAGATGAACATGTTGTCGACGTCGGCCCACGCGAACCGCTCGTACCGCGCGGCCCGTACCCCGAGCGCGGTGAGTTCCGCCGCGGTGTAGGCGCGGAAGTCGGTCTGCGGCATGACCTCACCGGCCTGTGCCGAGCCGAACCGACTGTGGCGGGCGCGCCCGCCGGTCAGATGGGCGTAGGTCGCGGGCAGCCGCATGTCGGCCTTGGGGTTGGCGGTGGCCTTGTCGAACTCGTTGAAGTACTGCCGGTCCGCCAGCTGCTGCTGGGCGAAGCCGACGGCCTCGCGGGCGTACTCCCAGTACGGGTCCCACTCCTTGCCCCGGTAGCGCTCGGCGTGTTCGGCCATGTGCGGCTCGAACCCGGCGGTGAACAGCGACTGTCCCTCGTTGACGCGCGCGCCGTAGGCGGGGATGCCTGGCCAGTACCAGTTGCGTTCGTCGATGGAGCCGATGATCCGCATGACGCGGTGTCCGCGGTCGTCGACGGAGGCGTAGCGGGTGTAGCCGCGCGCGTGGATGTTGCGCAGGGCGAGCTTGAGGATGTTGTCGTTGAGTTCCTCGTCGCCCCGGTGGCCCCAGGTCTTGAAGAAGTACTCACCGAGGTAGCGGGACGCCTCGCCGTAGTTGCCGACGTAGGTGTTCTCGCGGGTCAGCCCGGCGGCGGTGATGCCTGTGTAGTGGGTGCCGTAGGGCAGCCTGCGCACCACCTTGCCCGACCGGTCGAGCTTGCTCTTCGCCAGCCCCTTGCCGACGATCTTCACGTAGTCGTCGGTGAAGCGCGCCGTGCCGTCGTGGTAGAAGAGCGAGTGGAACAGGTCGAGTTCCTGGCCCTCGGGCCCGACCAGCACCTCTTCGCCGAGGAACGGTACGAGGCCGAGCGACTCCCCGAGGACGGCGTGGCTGCGGGCGCGGCCCTGGTAGTGGGCGGATCCGATGACGCGCAGCCCCTCGTGGGCCTTCCAGGCGCCCTCGTACGTGTAGAGCATCTGGTTGTAGATGTACGAGAGCCGGGAGCGCGCGAAGTCGAAGTTCGCCTTGAGGCAGCGGCCCCAGGCGGCGCGCCGGGTCAGCCGTCCGCCGTCGAAGTCGACGTCCTTGAGGGAGGTCTCGCCGTCCTGCGTTCCGGTGGTGAACGGTTCGTCCAGGAAGGCCGTGAACGCGGCTTTGCCGTAGATCTTCTGATCGGTGATCAGGTTCTCCACGAGGTAGAGGGCCTCCCCCAGCGCCCCGTAGTAGCCGCCCCAGTCGCCCTGGTGGCCGCCGCGCAGGACGAGCCGTGTGTTGCCGTAGTAGTCCTTGACGTGGTTGTCGATGGTCTTGAAGATCCGCAGCAGGGCGGTCTTCTTGGCGGCGTCGTCGGCGGCCGGTGACCACGGCGTGGTCAGCACCTGTGCGTAATAACGGAGTTCGTCGACATAGCGCACGATGGACATCGTGCCGGCCGCGGCGGTGTCGACCTGGCTGGAGAGCCGGTCGAACAGGGCGATCTGCGTGGTCCGGAAGCTGTCGACGAGCCGCTGCTTCTCGGCGTCCCCGAGGTCGGCGGCGGTCGCGGTCGGCGGCCGGTAGGTGGTGAGGCCCTCGCCCGACAGGTCGAGCTGTGCGGCGGTGTGGGTGTAGACGGCGTAGTACGGGCGGGAGTCGCCGGTGACCTTGCCGGAGAAGCCGCCCTCGTAGGTACGCAGGGTGATCTCGGCCTCGGACCGGCCGCGGGTCATCTCCAGCGGGAGCATCACCGTGGAGTAGTAGTAGCGGCCCGGAACCTGGTTGGTGTATCCGAAGCTGATCGCCGGGTAGTCGTGGTTGCGGCGGTAGCCGATCTGCTCGCCGTTGATGTAGGCGAGGGTGGTGTACGCGGAGCCGTCCTCGCCCCACAGCTTGAGGGTCAGATAGTTCTGCGCCCTGGGGTCGGTCCTCATCGTGAAGCGCAGCTCGCCGCCGCGCGCGGCGGCGGGTTCGAGGGGGGTGGCGACCCTGGCCCTGACCTTGCGGGCGTCCGTGACGATCTCGCTGCCGTCGGTGGTCAGTCCGTGGGCCTTCTCCGACGCGCCGTCCCCGAGGGCGAGCCGGTCCAGCAGCCCGGCCCGTTCCGTCGCGGCGGAGGCGCTCCCCGTGGACTCGGCGGCGTACGCGGCGGGCGCGGACTGCCAGAGCCAGCTGCTCGTGGCGACGACGGCGGTGCCCGCACCCGCTATCTGGACGAAGTTCCGGCGGCTGAGTTCTGCGCTCGGCATGACGGAGGCTTCCTTTCTCACGGTGCTCGGAGGAGGGGAGGGGGGAGGCCCGACTCGGGTCCGCCACAGCGGCTTAGAAATCGGTCTCTACGGAAAGTAGGCCGGGGTGGAGCGATGAGCAAGATGTCGTACACGGAAAACTTCCATGACAAGCGGTTTCCGTGGTCACGCACGGGATTTCGAACCGATGACAGCGCCGGACACCGTCGGACCTACTTAGAGACCGGTTGCCACCATCAGGGCTTCCTGAGGGAGCGCTGATGTGGGAAGCGGCGCCGGGCAGCGCGTGACACGGGCCGCCGCTCAGGGCACCATGACCGGCATGCCCCGGATCACGGTGAACGGCGTCGCCCTCCAGTACACGGACCGCGGCGGCGAGGGACCGCCGCTGCTCCTGGTGCACGGCTGGGGCGGCGACGGCGCGGAGTGGGAACCCCACCTGCGCGCCTGGGCGGGCCGCCGCCGGGTCCTCGTACCGGATCTGCGCGGCCATGGCCGGTCCGCCGTCCCGCACGAGGGGTACGGCCCGCGGGACTTCGCCGCCGATCTGGCGGCGCTCCTCGGCGCGCTCGGCACCGGTCCCGTGGTCGCGGTGGGCCACTCCATGGGCGGACAGGTCGTGACGGCGCTCGCGGTCGAACACCCGGAGCTGGTGCGGGCGCTGGTGGTGGCAGATCCGGCGTACGGAGCGGACGAGGCGGAGCTGGCGGGGCTGCCCGCCGAGCAGCGGGCCCTGCGCGCGGAGGGCGCGCCGTGGGCCGTGCGCTTCGTCGGCGGCGCCTTCCGCCCCGGTGCCCACGCGGCGCTGCGGGCCCGGCACGAGACGCTGATGGGCGCCATGGATCCGGGCGTACTGCTGCGCTGCCGCGACGGGATGTATCTGGCCCCGGACGCGTTCGGACCGCGCCCCGCCTGCCGGGCGTATCTGGCCGGGCGGCGCTGCCCGGTGCTGGCCGTCTACTCACGGCCCGCGCCCGCGGCCTGGGAGCGCGGCACGGTCGCGCCCGCCGGGTCGCGGGTGGAGGTCTGGCCGGAGTGCGGGCACTACCTGCACGAGGAGGAGCCGGACCGGCTGGTCGCCCTCGTCGACTCCTGGACGGCGGGGCTGGAGAGCCCGGCCGACCCGGCCCGCTGAGCGGCGGGCCCGGTGCCCGGGATGCCCGCGACGATCGCTCCGGTCGCCGGGGGGGGTGCCGGTCCGTCGCCGGAACTCCGCTGCCGGGCCCCGTCCCGGACCGGCCGTACCGCGCGTCACCCGCGCGACACACCGCGCGCGTTCTGCGGCGCGGGACAGCGGTGCGGCTGCGCGGGACAGCGGTACGGCGGTACGGCGGTACGGCGGTACGGCGGGCGGGCCGTCCGCGTCAAGGCCGTGGTGGCGCGGTGCTGGCACGGACGATCAGCCGAGTGGGCAGTTCGGTGAAGGCGGTGTCCGGCCGGTCGCCCTCCATGAGGCGGACGAGGAGCCGCAGCCCGGTGGCGGACATGTCGGAGAGCGGCTGGCGGACCGTCGTCAGCGCGGGGGTGGCCCAGCGGGCTTCGGGGAGATCGTCGAAGCCGACCACGCTGAGGTCGTCCGGGATGCGCAGCCCGCGGGCCGCCGCCGCCTCGTACACGCCGAGCGCCATCGTGTCGGAGCAGACGAAGACGGCGGTCGGCGGCTCGGGCAGGTCCAGCAGTTCCAGAGCGCGGTCGCGTGCCTCGGCCGTGCTGAAACGACCGTACTTCTCGTACGCCTGACGGTTCGGCACTCCCGCCTCGGCCAGCGCCGAGCGGTGCCCCTCCAGCCGGTCGCGTCCGCACAGCGCGTGGCGGTGGCCGCCGATGAACGCGATACGGCGGTGGCCGAGCGCGAGCAGATGCCCGGTGGCACTGGTCCCGCCGCCCACGTTGTCCGCGCCGACCGAAATCACCCGGGGCGGGGGTTCCACCACCGGGTCGATGAGGACAAAGGGAATACGATGCTGCTCCAGCCAGGCGTACTGGGACCGTGTCAGCTCCGCCATGGAGAAGATCACTCCGGCCGTCCCGCGCAGAGCCAGCCGCTGGAGCCGGCCCCGGTCGGGCCCGCACCCGCGCGACCGGGCGAGTCCCGCCGAGACCACGACGTCCAGGCCCGCCCCGTCGGCCGCCGCCTCGACCCCGTGCAGGACGGCAGCGGTCCAGGAGCTGCTCAGGGAGTGCACCACGACGTCCACCAGCGACGGTACCGGGACCGCCGCACCCCGGGGTCTGCGGACGTATCCGAGCCGGTCCAGCACCTCGGTGACCCGGCGGCGGGTCTCGGGGGCCACGTCCTCCCGGCCGTTCACCACCTTCGAGGCCGTGGGCACCGAGACCCGGGCCTCTCTGGCTATGACCGCCAGTGTCGGCCGCGCGGCGGCGCCGGTCCGCACCATCGTTTCCCCTCTCCGCGTTACAGCAATCGGTTTCTATATTACGGCTGGGTGACCGATCACGTGAAGACCTCGACGCGCTGGAGACTTGGGTGAACAAGGCCACTGCCGCACCCCCTTCCCCAGAAACCGTTCTCCATCGACTAGCCCGGTTCCGGTCGGGACGCTCCCGGCCGCTCCCGGGACCCGGCCGGGACGCGCGCCTCCGCGACCGCCCCCCCTCGGGCCGAAAGGCGAAGGGGCGCGCACCCGTCGCGCTCAACTCACCACCGGCGTACGCTGGTTGGATCGGCTGCGCGACAGCGTCCCCGAAGACGGCGGTTCCGGACCAACCTCGGCCGGGCCGCCGCCGCGCGCACGGCCGGGGTGTCCGTCTTGCCGGACACGACCGGGCTGTGCGGGCCTGCCCGGACGACCCGAACGGGCGGCCGTCGCGCGCCCGTACCGGCGCGTCGAAACGGAACACTCCTTTCCGGCACAACGGACAAGACCCGTTCCGGACTTTTCATACCGGTCCGGATATACCCAGTCCCTGCCTGGGCGTGCTGGCGGCCCCGGAGACGCTGCCGCACGATGACGGCTGCCGGTGACGACCCGCCGCGAACGGCGGGGCCGGTGCGGTGAAGGGAGCAGTCATGAACGAGGAGATCACGCAGGTCGAGGAGACGGAACTCCCCGAGCTGGCCCTCATGGTCGACGTTCCCGACGTCGACGGGGAGTGACACACGTCGTCGCACCGCGCGGCGGGCCTCCGGGTCCGCCGCGCGTCCCGTATCCGGGCCGCGGAGTGGAGTGGGGAGTTGACGCACGGTGCATGTCGAGGCTGATGTACGGGGAGCCGTCGAGGACCGGCGGGAGGTGCTGGAGCGGATGCGCGCCGTACTCGACCGGGTGGAGTTCGGCGAGTCGGCGCGGTCCGGCCCGCCCCGCGGCTCCGGGGAGCGGGAGCCCACGCTCACCGCGGCGTCCGTCTCCGACGACATGCTGCGCCGGCCCGCCGCCGTCGAGGCGGTGCACACCGCGCAGCGCGCGCTGCGCTCGCGGCCACCGTCGCGGGAGCCGCGTGCGTCGCTCGCCGCCCTGCTCGGTCCGCTCGCCGGAGACGGACCGCCCGCCTTCGGACCCGCCGAACCCCAGGAGCACTTGCGGCGCAGTGTGGCCCGCGCCCTGCGGTCCGTCCCGGCGCGCACGGGCCGGGACGGCGCTCCGGTCACCGCCCGTGTCGTCGCCTGGGACGCGGAGCGGCGGCAGGTACTGGTACGGGCCATGGATCTGCTCGCCGAGGTATGGCCCGAGATGGCGGGCGAGCTGGCGGAGACGGTCACCGAGGTGGCCCTGCTCGACGGTGACGCGATCGACGGGTTCACGGACTTCACCGTGCACGGCGTGGTCCTCGTCCACCGGGACCGGCTGACGACGAGCGCCTCGGGGCTGCCGGGGCCGGTGCGCTGCGCGGAGGCGCTCGTGCACGAGGGCACGCACAACCGGTGCAACGCGGCGGCGGTGACGGAGCCGTTCCTGCTGCCGGACCCGGCGGGTGAGGGGCCCTCCGTGTCCGGCGGGCCCTCCGTGTCCGGTAGTGCCTCCGTGTCCGGCGGGACGGCTCCCGGCGCGCTGCGGGTCGCCACTCCCCTGCGCGCCGATCCCCGCCCGCTGAGCGGCCTCTTCCAGCAGACCGTGGTGCTCGCGCGCGGTGTCCTCCTCTACCGGGGGCTGGCCGCCCTGGCCGTGCTGCGCATGCCCGCCAGGGCGGAACGGGCCGTCGTGGCACGTGAGGCGCGGCTGACGGCGTCCGCGCGGCAGGCGGTGGACACACTGACCGCGCACTCCGGGGCGCTGACGGACACCGGCCGCGCGCTGCTCGACGAGTGTGCCGCTGTGACGCGGAGGAGCCGGTGAGTACGCCGGGACCTCAGGTGAGCGCGTGGGCGCCGCAGGTCTTCACGCCCTACCCGGACACTCCGGAGCTGCTGCTCGCGCGGGTCGCCGCGCGCTCGCCGGTGTTCGGGGGCACGAGCGCGGCGGGCGGCGAGCCCGTGCTCGTCGGGAGCGCCGCGGGTCACGACCGGGGCCTGGTGGCGACCGGTGCGCGGGGCGAACTGCTGGAGCGCATGGGCAATGTGCTGGCCGGGCGGGAGGCCGAGGCGAGCCGTGGGACGGTCGCCAGCTACGACGAGCTGGTGCGCCGGGGCGTCCCGGTGCGCAGGCCGTCCGTACGGCCGCGGGCCCGCAGGTTGTGGATCCGGGCGCACACGGCGGGCGGCGAGGAGCGGTACGTCCCGGCGGCCGCCGTCTTCCTGCACCACCGCCCGCCGGCCGGGTGCGCCGCCGAACCGTCGGCGGGCTCCACCGGCATCGCCGCGCACCCGCACCGGTTGGCGGCGGCCAGACACGCCGCCTGGGAGGTGCTGGAGCGTGATCTCGTACGGCGCAGCTGGTACGGGCTCGCCGGGGACCGGCCGCGCCGGGTCGAGGATGGTGTGGGCGGGCCGGTGGCCTGCATGGTCCGGGCCCGGGGGCTGGCGACGACGGCGTTCGTGCTGCCCGCGCCGGGCGGTACCGCGTGCGCCGTCGTGTGTCTGCACCGGCCGGACGGCTCGGGGCAGGCGTTCGGAGCCCGCTGCGGGCCGTCCGACACCCTCGGCGCGCTGATCGAGAAGGCCGCGTACGAGGCGGTCATGGTCCGCTGGAGCATGGACAGTCCGGTCGCGCGCCGCACCTGGGACCGGTGGCGCGGGGAGGGGCCGCCGATCGGTGCCGTGCAGCACGCCCTGTGGACCTACCACCGGCAGGACAGTCTGGCGCTGTGGAACGTACGGTGCGACCCGGCGCCGCGGCGGCACGGACCGGCCGGGGAGGGCGCCGCGGCGGGAGCGGCGGAGCGTGCCCGCACGGATCCGCTGAGTGTGCTGGCCGAACACACCGGACAGCAGGTGCTGTGGGTCGAGACGAGCGGGAAGCCCGCCCGGGACGCCGGGGTCCGGGTGGTGCGTGTGCTCGCGCCGGGCGCGCTGCCGCTGCCCTCGGGGCCGGGTCCCGGCCATCCCCACCCCTTCGGCTAGGTCTTTCGTTTGGATCAGGCCGGATGAGGGAGCGGGGTCCGGTGCCGTGGATCGCGAGGCGGAGGAGGAGGCCCACGCGGAGCGGATGGGGTCTCCCCTGGTCGAGCGAAACCGAGACCTTGGGGATGAGTGACGACAACGCGGCGAGGCGCGGTGCCAGGGCTCGCGAGCCCTGCATGATCCAAACGGGAGGCCCTGGGGCGTGTCCGGGAAGTCCCGCCCCAGCGACATCCCCCATCAGGAACATCCGAGTGAGGAGCCGTAGTGAGGAGCCGTATGCGCCCCGTCCGAGAGCGTCCCCGTGCCGGTTACGCCACGGAGTTCGCCGACGAGTACGACCGCTGGTTCGGGAAGCCGCGAACCACCGGAGCGACGGTGGAGGCGCTGGTGTCGCTCGCCGCGCTGTCCGGTGGCGGGCAGGTGCTGGAGCTGGGCGTCGGCACCGGCAGGATCGCGCTGCCCCTGCGGGAGCGTGGCCTGTCGGTGCACGGGATCGACGGTTCCGAGGACATGGTCCGCCAGTTGCGCGCCAAGCCGTCGGGGGCCGATCTCCCCGTCACCATGGGGGACTTCGCCGATGTACCGGTGACCGGCCGGTTCACGCTCGTCTATCTCGCGGGCGGCACCTTCGGCGAACTGGCCGACCAGGAGAGCCAGTCGCGCTGTTTCGAGCGGGTGGCCCAGCGTCTTGAGCCGGGTGGGCTGTTCGCCCTCGACGCGCACGTTCCCGAGGCGCTGGCGGCGGCCACCGGTCCCGACATCGTCTCCGAGGGCGATGACCATCTGGTGCTGTGCTACCGCAGACTCGATCCGTCGGTGCGGCGCTACCACTCGCACTACGTCATCCACGCGGACGGCCGCACCCGTCATCTGCGCGTCGACTTCCGGTACACGGGCCCCGGCGAACTGGATCTGATGGCGCGTCGGGCAGGTCTGCGGCTCAAGGAACGCTGGGCCGACTGGAGCGGCGCGCCCTTCACCCGGGACAGCGCCGCGCAGGTCTCCGTGTACGAGCGGCCGTGACACCGGACCGGAGGAGAGAAGCCATGGAGCACCGCAGGCGGCGACGGACCGGTGAGATACGGTCGTTCCCCTTCCCGCACCGGGACGGGCTCGACCCGCTGCCCGAGTTCGCGCGGCTGCGCCGCGACGAACCCGTCGCCCGGATCCGGCTGCCCTCCGGAGACCTGGCGTGGCTCGTCACCCGGCACGCGGATGTCCGCCGGGTGCTGTCGGATCCCCGGTTCAGCCGGGCCCGCGCCACGCGGGGGGACGGGCCCCGGGTCAACCGTACGACCACCCTGCCGAACTCCATCCTGGCCGCCGATCCGCCCGACCACACCCGGCTGCGCAAGCTCGTCGCGCCCGCGCTCACCGGGCGGCGCGCCGAGGCGATGCGCCGTGACATCGCCGCGCTGGCGGGCGAACTGCTGGCGCGGCTGGCGCCGTTGCCCCGCCCGGCCGATCTGGTCACCCACTTCACCCGGCCGCTCCCGCTCGCCGTCATCTGCGATCTGCTCGGCACTCCGCGCTCGGACGGCGAGCTGCTCGACGGCTGGTGCGACGCGCTGCGCAGTGTCACGGCGATGGCGGACGCGCGGGTGATGTCGGCGGTGGACGAGATGACCGGCTATCTGACCGGTCTCCTGCGCACCAAACGCGCGCACCCCGACGACGACCTGCTCAGTGCCCTGATCGCGGCGCGTGACGACGGTGACCGGCTGAGCGAGGAGGAACTCCTCTCCTTCTGCGTGGTGTTGCTGTCCGGTGGATACGGGACGACGGCCAACCGGCTCGCCGGGATGGTGCATCTGCTGCTGGCCGAGCCCGCGCGCTACGAGCGGCTGTGCCGCGAGCCCGAGCTGATTCCGGGCGCGGTCGAGGAGTTGCTGCGTTACGCGCAGAGCACGGTGAGCGGCAATCTCAGGGTGGCCGAGGAGGACGTGGCTCTGGGCGATGTGATCATCCGGGAGGGCGAGGGCGTGCTGGCCGTGCTGGCGTCCGCCAATCACGACGAGCGTGCCTTCCCGCAGCCCGATCTGCTCGATCTCACCCGCGAGGTCCGCTCCCACTTGAGCTTCGGTCACGGCGCCCACTTCTGTGTCGGCGCGCAGCTCGCCCGCGTGCAGCTCCAGGAGGCGCTGGCGGGGCTGACCCGGGCCTTTCCCACGCTGTACGCGGCCGGGCCCGCGGTCTGGAAGCGCGGCCTGAGCAGCCGCTCGCCCCGGTCGTTGCCGGTCGGCTGGTGACGGCGGATGCCGCCGGAGGCCGAACGTCTCGTCGTCGACCGGGCCCTGTGTATCGGGTCGGGGCTGTGCGCCGCCACGGCGCCACGTCACTTCCTCCTCGCCGCCGACCGCCGCTCCATCGCGCGCCCGGACGCGGGCGCCCCCGACGCCGACGCGGCGGACGCGATGGCGCTGTGCCCGGTGGAGGCGATCTCCCTCGTACCGGGGGCGGGGGTTGCCCCGGCCTGATCCGTACGCGGGTACGATCCGGGGAATGAGTACCTCCCCCGCCGACCGTGTACGTGAGTTCCACCGGGCCTGCGGACTCGATGTCCGCCTCCGGCCGACGGAGGTCTCCCCGGCGCTCGCCGCCCACCGGCAGGATCTGCTGGCGGAGGAGGTGGCCGAGGTCGCCGAGGCGTCCGCCGCCGGCTCGCTCGACCACCTCGCGCACGAACTCGCCGATGTCGTGTACGTCGCGTACGGGACGGCGCTCCTCCACGGGATCGACCTCGACGCGGTGATCGCCGAGATCCACCGGGCGAACATGACGAAGCCGGGGCCGGACGGCCTGCCGGTCCGGCGCGCGGACGGCAAGGTGCTCAAGGGCCCCCACTACCAGGCGCCCGATGTCGCCGCCGTACTGGAGCGCCAGGGCTGGTCCCGGCCGCAGGCGTAGCGGAGCAGAGGGAAGCGCCGGGAAGCGCGGGTGCGGGGCGCAACCGCACCGTAGGGGGATCGCAACGCGCGGGAAACAGATTCAACAGAAAGTTGAACAGCCACCGCCCGCCCCATCGGTCCCGCTCCAGCCGCCGCGACAGAGCGCCCGCACCGCCCACACCGCCCGTCCCCCTCC
>NZ_QQNA01000122.1 GCF_003346515.1 Streptomyces corynorhini | reverse complement strand
CCGTCTGCTGACCGTCGCCGCGACGGCCGTGCTCGCCGCGCTCTCCCTGACCGCGTGCAGCGACGGAACGGGTGTGGCCGTCGCGGCGACGGTCAGCAGACGGGTACGGGAGTTACGGATGCTGGACATGAGACAGCGGCCCCTTCGTATTTCGTGTTCGGGTTCGTGTTCGGGTTCGGGTTGGACGCGGTGCTTGATGACCAGAGCTTGCGGGGCGATCCGTCCCAGCCGCCAGGCGCGGCGGCGCATCAGGGACGCTGGAACGCTGAAATGAGCCCTGACCAGCGGAACCGTCACGCCCCTGGAACGCGTGAATGGGACGACGGGGAACGGTGGGGCGGGCGTCGGAGGAGACAGGGGCCGTGGAAACGGACAGATTCGCGGAACGGCTGCGGGAGCTGAAGGACCGCTCGGGGCTGAGCTACGGGGCGCTGGCCAAGCGGCTCCACATGAGCACGTCGACGCTGCACCGCTACTGCAACGGCACCGCCGTGCCGAACGAGTACGCGCCCGTGGAGCGCATCGCGCGAGCGTGCCGGGCGACGCCGCAGGAGCTGATGGAGCTGCACCGGAGCTGGATCCTCGCGGACGCGGCACGCAGGGACCGGGCGGACCGGCCAGACCGGGCGGACGGGGCAGGCAGGACTGACCGGGCAGGCAGGACGGACAGGGCCACGGCAGCGCAGGTGCCGGGTCCGGAAGCGGGTCCGGAAGCGCCTCCGGACGCGCGTCCGGAAGCGGAGGCAGGCCCGCAGGACGGCCCGCAAGCAGGTCCGGCACCGACGCCCGACGCCGATGCCCCCGCAGCCCCGCCCTCCGCACCGGACTCGGCCGCCACCACCGCCGTGACCGCCACCAACGCCGTGACCGCCGTCACCGCTACTGCCGCCGCCACCACTGCCGCCGCACCCGGACCCCCCGCGCCCGACGCTCCGGCCGTCGTCACCGCGCCGCACGAGCCCGCGCCGCACGAGCCCGCGCCGCACGAGCCCGCGCCGCACGAGCCCGCGCCGCCACGCCGCCGCCGTACCGCGCTGCTCGCCGCTGTCACGGTGGCCGCCGTAGTGGGAGCCGTGGTGCTGGCCGTCAACGTGCCCTTCGGCGGTGGCACCCGCGGAGACGGCGCGGACGAGCGGCGGAGCGCCGCCGGGAGCACCGCCGGGAGCACCGCCGGGAACGCCCGTACCGCGCCGTCCGCGCAGCCGTCGGCGAAGGACTCCGCCTCTCCGTCCCCGAGCGGCGGCAGCGGCACACCGTCGGCCTCCGCCCCGGCCTCCGCCTCCGACCCCGGCAAAGCCCGCCCCAGCGGCCCGACGGGCGGCGGCGAGCAGGACAAGGCCGATCCAGCCGGTGGCGCCGTCGCCGTACCGCTCCATGTCGCCGTCCGCCCCTACGTCTACGAGGACCCGTGCAGCCAGCACTTCCTCGTCGACAGCGAACCCGAGCACGTCGGCCCGCCCGCGGGCGAGCCGGACGCCCCGCACTGGGCCTCCGTCTACGGAGCGGTCTCCTCGGGGGAGCAGATGGTCGCCCTGACCGTTCAGGGCGCCGGGCGGGAAACGGTCGTCCTGGAGGCGCTGCACGTACGTGTCATCACCAAACACGCCCCGCTGGCCTGGAACGACTACGAGATGGGGAACGGCTGCGGCGGCGGTGTCGGGACCAAGTCGTTCGGCATCGATCTCGACAGCGGCAGTCCCGTGGTCACCGCCAAGAACGGCCAACGCGACTTCCCGTACAAGATCAGCGAGTCCGACCCGGAGGTCTTCTACATCACCGCGCGCGTCAACGCGCACGACGTGCGCTGGAGCCTCAGCCTGAAGTGGTCCAGCGGCGGTCGCCGGGGCACGGTGCACCTCGACAACAAGGGCACCCCGTTCCGTACGAGCGCCCGCATCGGCCGGCCCGGCTACGTCTACCCGCTGGGCGGCAGCGAGTGGATCAGCCCGGAGTACTGACAGCCCCAGCCCAGCCCCAACCCCAACCACTCCTTGCCGGAAAGGACTTCAGCAGCCAGAGCCGAGCGGGCCCCCGGGCCGCTCAGTCGGATCCCGCCCGTCCCGCCCTCGTGGACCTCTTGCGCCAGACGACGATCTCGGTGCTCGGCAGACGTTCGGAGAAGAGGCCGGAGGCGGGCGAGGCCGCGCGCAGCAGACGGTCGAGGTCCGCTTCGAACTCGTCCCGCCGGTCACCGAAGAGGTGCGGGGCCGAGGAGGACATCGAGAAGACCCACGCGCGGATGTCGCCCCGGCCGCGCTCCAGCGCCTGTCCCCCGGGGACGACATGGTGCTCGGGACCGGCGAAGCCCGCCCGGCCGAGTACGGCGTGCTCGCCGCCGGGCGTTCCGTACGGCAGTACGCCGCGACCGGCCCGGCGGACCGGCCCGAGGTACCGCCTGATCAGCTCGTCCACGGCGGCGTGGGGAACGGGCGGGTGCGGGAGACCGGCGGCGGTGCGCGTCTCCGTCTTCAGGTCCGCGACGTGCAGCAGGGCACCGCCAGGTCGGAGCATGTCCCTGACCGTCGCCGCCACCAGCTCGCGGTCCATCCAGTGGAAGGACTGGCCGAAGGCGGCGACGGTGAACGTCCCCAGACCCAGCGGCAGTTCCTCGGCGCGCGCCCGTACCCAGCGGGTCTTGGCCTCCATCCCCGCCGCGCCCGCGCCCGCGCCCTCACCCGCACCCGCGCCCGCCCGGCGTGCGGCCTCGGCGAGCATCCCGCTGTCCGGGTCGACCCCGACCACCTCGATGAACAGGGGCGCGAGGTCGAGCGCGAGCGTGCCGGGCCCGCACCCCACGTCGAGGAGTCGGCCCCGGCCGTCGAGCGCCAGCACCTCGGCGAGCAGCTCGGCGACGCCGGGCGCGTACGGGAGCCGCCCGCGCACATAGTGGGGAGCCGCCCCCAGGAACAGCGTGTCGTCCCACTCCCACCCCTCGGGCACGCCCATGCACCGCCTTTCGTCACGAGCCGCCGCCGGGCACGGCGGCACTCCTGGACACCTGGGCGCCTGGACACCTGGACGACGCCTGGACTCCTGGACGACGTCTGACCGCCTGGACCCTGAAGTGCCTCGAAGCTTCGATGCCCGAATGCCCGGATGCCCGGATGCCCGGATACAGGAGTCCGATCATGCCGCAGCGCGACCGGCCGCCGTCCCCGCCGGGCGGTAGGTCAGGACCTGCACGCCAGTAGTGCCCCCGACCGCCGAGACCAGTTCCATGGGGCGCAGGATGCCGTCCTCGGGAAAGAGCTTCTTGCCGCCGCCCAGGACGACGGGCATCAGCATGAGGCGCAGCTCGTCGACCAGGCCCTCGTGGAGGAGGGTCCGTACGAGGGTGGGGCTGCCCATGATCAGGAGGTCGCCGCCGTCGGCCGCGCGGAGTTCGCGGATGCGGGCGACAGCCTCCCGGCCGGGGATGAGGGTGGTGTTGTGCCAGGTCGGGGCGGGGTCGTCGGTGAGGGTGGCGGAGACGACGTACTTCTCGACGGCGTTCATCCGGTCGGCGAACGGGTCTCCGGCCCGCTCCGGCCAGGCCGCCGCCATGGTCTGCCAGGTGCGGCGGCCGAACAGCAGGGACCCGGCACGGGCCAGCGTCTCCGAGACGGCGCCGCCCACGACCTCGGGGTCGAAGAACGGGTGCGACCAGCCGCCGTGGACGAAGCCGCCCTCGGTGTCCTCGTCCGGTCCTCCCGGTGCCTGCACGACGCCGTCCAGGCTGATGAACTCACTGACCACGATGCCCACGGGACTCGCCCCTCTTCGTCATGTCGGGTGTACGCCGTTTCACACGTACGCCGTTTCACACGTACGGCATTTCGGGTGTACGGCATTTCGGGTGTACGGCAATACAGACCGGCCCGCCACCCGAAAGTCACCGGTCAGGTGCCACAGCGAGGCCCCCTGCTGTGCGGTGAGGTCCTTGGGCAGAGCGCGGCGCGCTCGACGCGGCCGGTGCGCTCCAGGATCCGGCGCCGCACGGCGAGGAGGCCGCCGTCGGCGGAGGGGACGGGGCGCGACGACCGGGCGGGGACGCGGGAGCGCAGGCGCGGGCCGGGTGGGCGCTCGGAAGGATTGACGGCCGCTTCGTTCGAAATGGTGCTCGGGCAGTGACTCCCGTCCCCGGCGCGCGTTGGACATGTCGTGTCGAAGACCGCGTCCGCCGCCTCCAGTTCCCGCAACGTCAGCCCTCCCCCGGCCGGGGTGCCCCGGCAACGGCCGTTTCTCTTGACGCCCCGGCAAGGTGAAGCGGCGCGCTCGCTGTTGAGCTACGTGGTCTCGCTGGCCCTGCCCTGCCCCGACGCTCAGCTCCTCGCCGTGGTGGTGGCGATCCGGGGCGCCCGTGGCGGCGTCGGCAACGTCACCGGCGCTGACCTGGCCGCTCTGCGTCTGGACGACCCGCGTGGGGCCGTCGACGCCCTTCGCGGTCTGGGCTGGGGGGTGGCCGACGCGCTCCTCGACGGAGATCCCGTCACCCCCGTGCCCATCACCGTCCCTGATCTGGCCCGGGAGGTGGACCACCCGCTGTCCTTCGGGGAGAGCAAGCGCTCGCGGGTGTCCGGGTGGGCCAGCCGGACCCTGTCGGCCAAGCAGGTCAAGAAGCTCCCGCCCGCCGCGCGGCTGGCCGGTCTGTTCGTCGCCGCGCACGGCACATCGGAGCATCTCGCACCGCTCCCGCCCGGCCTTCCCGAGTCCTGCCGGGCGGCCCTGCCCGATCTCCTGCGCAAGGGCTTCCTCGCTGAGCTGTCGGAGGACCACGGCCGCCTCGACCCCGCCGTATGCCACCTGTCGGGCCTGCGGCCCCCCGCGGAAGAGGAGCGGTCGGCGGATGCCCCGGACGGTGCGGGCGGGGGCGTATCCACCGCTCGGCAGTTCCGGTTCAGCGCCGACACCTGGGCACGGTGGAAGGACTCCGCCACCCCGGCGCTGCGGCGACACGTCGAGGCCGTCGAGTACTGCGCCGTGTGCGCTCTGCGTCCGGAGCGGGTCGCGGAGGCGTTCATGGTGCCCAGTGACCCTCGGACCTTCACCGAGAAGACCGAGGCCGCCTACGCCAAGTGGAAGGACGCGCACCCGGACCGCGGCCCGCTGGCAGCCGAGTTCACCGTGGCCTTTCGCGCCGAGCACGGACACGGTCCCTCGTACGGCCAGCTGTCCTCGGGCCTGGGCTGGAAGCTGAAGCGCGGCCTGCGCGGGCTTGTCGTGGAGCGTCTCGTGCACCACGAGTGGCTGATGGGAACGGGCACCGTGCCGTGGACGCTGCGCCCGGGTCAGGCCGCTCAGGCCCAGGGCATCACGCTGCCCAGGGCACGAAGCTCGGTGGCCGCCCCCCAGGCGGGGGCACGAAGCTCGGTGACCGCCCCCCAGGCGCGGCCGTAGCGCCGTGCGGCGCTCGTCCTCCGAGCCGGTCGGCTCGTGCTCCGCTCACCAGAGGCCGAGTCCGGTGCGCAGCTGCCCGAAAGCCAGCTCGGCCTGTTCCACCGCCCCGGGGTACACCACCTCGGCGGGCTCCCCTTCCCTGATCCGCCGCCAGTTCTCCTCCGCGAGGACGCGCTGTACGGCGATGATCTGTACGGCGCCGAGCGCCCCCTCGATGCCGCCGCCGAGCGCCGCGGCGAGCGCCTCCTCCGAACGGCGCTGGTACCCGTGCAGCCGGGCCACCAGGCTCGGTGTCCCGTACAGCAGCCGGTGGAACGCGAACACTGACTCGTCGTCGCTGAGCCCGGTGACCGGGTCGCGCCGGCCGAGCCCGTCCAGGAAGTGGTCGCGCAGCGCGTCGAGCGGGCGCACCCCGTCGGGACGCCCGGCGACCACGCGGGCGGCCTCGTCCTCGTGGTCGGCGAACCGGTGCAGGGCCAGGTCCTCCTTGGCCGGGAAGTACCGGAAGAGGGTCGGCTTGGAGATCTCGGCCGCTGCCGCGACCTCCGCGACGGAGACCCCGTCGAAGCCCTTGGCCAGGAAGAGCGCGATGGCCGCGTCGGAGATCTCCTGGTACCGCCGCCGCTTCTTGCGCTCCCGCAGGCCGGGATCGTGGCCGGGGAGCACGGTGGGCCCGGTGCCGCCGTTGCCGGTGCCGCCGTTGCCGTTGCCGTCGTCGTCGCCGCTCATGACGACGAGCCTACGCAGCGCTTGACCTCAACCGAACTTCACGTTCGAAGCTTGACCGAGACCGGGGGTACACGACTCCGGTGGCCGGGCGACGGGCGGTCGGCGTGACGGGAGTGTGATCGGTATGCGCGTGGTTCAGGTGACGGCCTTCGGCGGCCCCGAGGTCCTGCGGACCGAGGAGGTGCCCGACCCGGTGCCGGGCGCGGGCGAGGTGGTGATCGATGTCGCCGCCGTGGACACGATGTTCGTGGAGACGCAGGTCAGGGCGGGCTGGGGGCTGGAGTACTTCCCGGTGCGGCCCCCGTACGTCCTGGGCGGCGGTGTCGCCGGTACGGTCCGTACGGTCGGCGGCGACGGCGACAACGGCATTGGCAACGGCGGCGGCGGTGACGGCTGGTCCGGCCGTCGCGTCGTGGCGTCCATGGGCATGACCGGCGGCGCGGTACAGCGCGCGGTCGCCCCGGTGTCGGCGCTGGTCCCCGTACCGGACGGGCTGGCTCTCCCGACCGCTGCCGCCGTGTTCCAGGACGGCGTCACCGCCTTCGCGCTGCTCGACGCCACGGCGGTCACGGCGGGCGAGCGCGTGCTGATCCTGGGTGCCTCGGGCGGCATGGGCACCCTGCTGACGCAGCTCGCCGCGGCGCGGGGCGCGCGGGTGGTGGGTGTCGCGCGCGGTGCGCGCAAGACCGCACTCGTACGGGAGTTGGGCGCGGACTCCGTCGTCGACGGTACGGACGGCGACTGGCCGGCCCGCGCCCGCGACGCGCTCGGCCCGGCGGGCGCCGATGTCGTCCTGGACGGGGTCGGCGGCACCATGGGCGCCGTCGCGTTCTCCCTGACGGCCGACGGTGGCCGCTTCTCGGCGCACGGCGCCCCGACGGGCGGCTTCGCCGCCGTCACGCCGCGGGAGGCGGCCGACCGCGGGATCCGGCTGCTGACCATCGCCGAGGCGCAGCTCTCCGGGGAGGTACGGGGACGGCTCGCGGCCAGGACCCTGGCGGAAGCGGCGGCCGGCCGGCTCCGCCCGGTGATCGGCGCGACCTACCCGCTGGACCGGGCGGCGGACGCCCACCGCGCGATCGAGGGACGCGAGCTGGTGGGAAAGGTCCTGCTGACGGTCTGACCGAAGAGCGGATCAGCCGGAGAGCCGATCAGCGGGAGAGCAGGCCGACCGGAGAGCCGACCGACCGGAGAGCGATCAAACGACGACCAGATCCATCGACGAACGGATCAATCGACGACCGGATCAAACGGCGAACCGATCAGCCCACGACAGGTCAGAAGACGTCCGGGCACCAAGGCCGCCTCGGCGTGCGGAACAGCGCCTCCGCGACCGCCGCCGCGCCCGGCCGCTCCTCCGCCAGCGCGCCCAGCGCCGCGAGCCGCAGCGCGGACCCGTCGCCGAGGTACAGAGCGCCCAACTCCCTTACGTCAAGCACGAGATCGGCGGACTCCGTGGTCGGCGCACAGCTCGCGCCCGTCGGCGAGGCGTCCAGCCGGAACCGGCCGCCCGCCAGCCCCGCCTTGTCCCGCACCTCAAGCGCCAGCGCGGCCGTGACCCCGTACGTGCGCGCCTCCAGGGCCCGTACGGTGTCGAGGATCCGCAGCCACATGAAGTCGGACTGCAGGGCGATCCGGGCGGAGCGGGGGTCGGGGAGGAGGTCGGGCAGCAGATCGTCCGGGGCGCGGAGCCCGGTCCGCACGGTGGAGACCCAGTCGATCGAGCACACGAAGTGCCACAGCGCGCGCTCGGCCGCCGGGGACAAGGCGATCATTTTGCGCACGGACGCGGTGTTCAGCGGCTGCTTGGCGTCGCCCCAGTGGTCGTCGGAGCCGTACGTCATCAGCCCTTCGACCTCGCCGACGGCCGAGCGGTAGACCGCGTGGAACGGCTCCGTCCAGGGAAAGGCGCCTGTCGCCACGCCGGTGTTGACCCCCCACCAGCGCGCGTCGCGGCTGACCGCGCCCGGCCGCGCGGCCCGGAAGCGCTCGTGCAGCGCGGGGCCGAACTCCCGTACGTCGGCGCCGTCGACCAGATCGATCCGGCCGCCGTCCTCGGGCTCCGACCACCTCGGGTCGAGCCCGGCGCGCGCCACGTCGATCGACCACTCGGTGATCCGGGTGGCGGGACCGAACCCGTACCGCCCGTAGATCCGGTACTCGGCGGCGATCAGGGTGGCGACGGCGTCGCCGCGCTCCTTGGCCTCCTTGAGGTCATCGCCCATCATGCGGGTGAGCAGCCCACGCCTGCGGTGGGTCGGCGTCACCGAGACGTTGGTGACCGCGTCGGAGGGCAGCACGGCCCCGCCGACCACCGTCAGCTCCTGCGGGAAGGTCCGGAACGTCGCGACGCAGCGCCCGTCCTCGAACGCCCCGCGCGTACGCGCCAGGTCGGTGCCGTCGAGCCGGGCGGCCGTCGCCTCCTCCGAGACCACGGGCGGGCGCAGAAACCCTGTCTCCAGGGCCCGCGCCCAGTCGAGGATGTCGGACTCGGCGACGGAACGGACCTCAAGGCTCATGGTGCGCACGGTATGCGGGGGTGAAGAGCGACCGCATCCGGTTTTCGGGTCCGGTGGCGGGCTGTCCCGTACGTACGGGACAGTTCCGCGCGGAGACGCTCCCGTACGTGGACGGACTCCCGTACATGGAGGGATTCCCGTACGTGGACGGACTCCCGTACGTACGGTCAGAACGCGGCCCGGACCGCCCCCACCACGTCCGCGCCGCCCATCAGCGGCGCCCGGCCGATCCTGGCCAGCACCTCGGCCTCCACGCCCAGCAGCTGGAGGGCGCGCGCCAGCACCGGTCCGAGGGCCCGGGTCCCGCCGTCCTCGATCTTGAAGGCCAGGGCCCGGCCGTCCGCGAGCGCCACCGCCTGTACGGCCTCCGCGCCCATCTTCGAGAGCGTGCCCGGCACCTCGCGCATCAGCCAGGTGTCGCTGCGGCGGGTGCCCGCCACGTACTCGGGGTGCGCGCGCATCGCGTCCGCCACCCGCCGCTCGGCCGTACCGGGCGCCGCGAGCACGAAGTGCCGGAAGGCACGGGCGAGACCGGCGAGGCTGAGCGCCATCAGCGGGGCGCCGCAGCCGTCCGTGCCGACCACCGGGACGCGTTCGCCGGCCGTCTCCTCGACCACCATCCGGACGAGCTTCTGCAGCGGATGCGCGGGATCCAGATAGCCGTCCCGGGGCCAGCGGTTGAGATCGCAGGCCGCCAGCATCGCGGTGTGCTTGCCCGAACAGTTCATGACGATCCGCTCGCGCACGCCACCGGCCGCGAGATACGCCTCCGCCTCCACCCGGTCCAGCGGCAGGTCCTGCGGCGTCCGGAGGTCGTCGGCCGTCAGCCCGTGCTCCGCGAGCATCGTGCGGACGAGTTCGAGGTGGAACGGCTCGCCGGAATGGCTCGCGGCCGCCAGCGCCAGCCGCTCGCCCGACAGGTCGAGCCCCGCGCGCAGTACGGCCGCCGCCTGCATCGGCTTGTTGCTGGAGCGCGGGAAGACCGGCGCCTCGGAGTCGCCCAGCTCCAGCTCCACCCGGCCGTCCGCCGCGAGCAGCACCAGCGAGCCCCGGTGGCGGCCCTCCACGAAGCCGGACCTGACGACCTCCGCGAGCACCGGCGGTTCCACGCGCGCGAGGGCGTGCGCACCTGCGGAGACGGTGGTGCTGCTGGAGGTACTGGAGGTACTGGACATGCTGGAGGTCATCCTCGGCCTTCCGGAGCAGGGCGGGACAGGACAGAGCGGCACAGGACAGACGCGGTACGGAGGAGCGGACAGCGGACACCAGACAGCAGACGGCAGACAGCGGACGAGTCGACGCCGACAGCCACTTTCCCGCCTACATCAGCAGATCATCCACCTGTGCTTCACCTTCACGGTACCTGCGCGCGATCTCCGCGCTGCAATCGTCCGCCGTACGCTGCAACTGATGGCGCCGCCGCGACAACTGACTCTCGTTACGGACCAGTCGGCCCATCGCCGCGCGCAACTCCTCGTCCGTACGCGCCTCCAGGTCCGACAGCTCCACTTCCGCGAGCGTCTCGGCGGCCAGCGTACGGAACTCCTCGCCGCGCGGCGTGGAGAGCGTGACGTGCCGGGCGGACGAACGGTGCCGCGACGGGGCGTCCGTCAGGATCTCCGAGAGCCGGTCGACCACCGGCGTCTCGGGCGCGGTACGGCATGCCAGTTCGGCCCGCAGGATGTCGATACGGCCCTGGAACAGCCTGCGCAGATAGCTGAGATCGGCCTCGTCGCGCTGCGACTCCCGGCGCAGCGCGCGCAGTTCCGCCAGCCGCAGCACGGTGAAGTCGTACGGCAGTGGCGCGGGCCAGCCCTCCCCGCCGCCGCGCCTGCCGCCGCCCGCCGCGCTGCCGATCCCCCTGCCCGTCCCGCTGCCGATCCCACCGCCTGTCCCGCTGCCTGCCCCGGTGCCCGTCCCGCTGGTCGTACGGGTCGCCGGTACCGCCACGGGTACGGGACCGGGCGGCTGCCCGGCACCAGATGTGCTCATCACGCGTACTTCCCCTCGCTCCGCTGGAGGCTCCCCGCCCCCAGTGCCGGAAGGGGCACTGCTCCGCCGGGAACCGCGGGAACCCCATCCCTGGACCGGTGCGCGTCACGCCCCGCACCGGCTCCGTGCATCGTGCCACTCCTGCCGCCGCCCATGGGGGCGCTCTGCACCCGTTCGGCCCCCGATAGGTTGGTTCGTATGCGTGCAGTGGTGCAGAGAGTGGACGGCGCGAGCGTCGCCGTCGTGACCGGGTCCGGGACCGAAATCGTCGGCGAGATCACCGGTGAAGGGCTGTGTGTGCTGGTCGGAGTCGCCCACGAGGACACTCCGGAGCAGGCGGAGCGGCTCGCCCGCAAGCTCTGGTCGATACGGATACTGGAGGGCGAGAAGTCCTGTTCGGAGGTGAACGCCCCGCTCCTGGTGATTTCGCAGTTCACTCTCTACGGGGACGCCCGCAAGGGCCGTCGCCCCACCTGGAACGCCGCCGCGCCGGGCGCGGTGGCCGAACCGCTGGTCGATGAGGTGGTGGCGCGGCTGCGCGCGCTGGGCGCGAAGGTGGAGACGGGCCGGTTCGGAGCGGACATGCGCGTCTCGCTCACGAATCACGGCCCGTTCACGGTGGTGCTGGAGATGTGACCTCGTGCCGGGGCGGGTCACCCGCCCCGGCAGACCCGGCGCGTCACCCGCCCCGGCGCGGGGCCCCGGCGCGTCACCCGCCCCGGCGCGAGGGACCCCGGCGCCGGGAGGGGACCCGGGCGCGGGGCCCCCGGCTACACCTCCACGACGACCTCCTGGGCCGCCGCCGTGTCCCCGGCCAGCAGCTCCGCGTCCGTGGGGACGTTGCGCTTGATCAGGGCCAGCGCGATCGGCCCCAGCTCGTGGTGGCGCCCCGACGACGTGATGAAGCCCAGCTGGCGCCCCTCGGCGCCGTCCGCCGCGAGCCGGACCGGGGTGCCGTGGCCGGGCAGGTGCACATCGCTGCCGTCCAGGTGCAGGAAGACCAGCCGGCGCGGCGGCTTCCCGAGGTTCTGTACCCGGGCCACGGTCTCCTGCCCCCGGTAGCAGCCCTTGTCCAGGTGGACCGCGCCACCGATCCAGCCCAGCTCGTGCGGGATGGTCCGGTGGTCGGTCTCGAAGCCGAGGCGGGGCCGGTGCCCCTCGATGCGCAGCGCCTCGTACGCGAGGATGCCCGCCACCGGGCCGCGCGCGGCGGCGTACGCCTCCAGGTCGGCGCGGGGCAGGAACACGTCCCTGCCGTACGGGGTCTCGCGTACGGCCGCCCCCTCGGGGGCCTCGGCGATGGATCCGGCGGGCAGATGGACGACGGCGAAGTCGTCCGTACGGTCGGCGACCTCGACCCGGTAGAAGAACTTCATCGACTCCAGATAGCCGACGAGCGCCTCCCGGGGCCCCGGCTCCACATGGGCCCAGACCGTCGTGCCGTCGTCCACGAGGTACAGCGCGTGCTCGATGTGGCCGTTCGGGGAGAGGATCAGCGCCTCGGTGGCCTGCCCCGGCGGCAGCTCGCTCACGTGCTGGGTGAGCAGCAGATGCAGCCAGCTCAGCCGGTCGTCGCCGGTGACGGTGATGACACCGCGGTGGGAGAGGTCGACCAGACCGCTGCCCGCGGCAAGGGCCCGTTGTTCGCGGAACAGGTCGCCGTAGTGCGCGGCGACGCCCTCGTCCTGGCCTTCGGCGGCGACGGCTCCGGGGAGAGTGAGCAAGGGGCTCGAATGAGGCTGCATGTCCTTCAGCGTACGACCCGGCGGCCCGCGACCGGGGTGTCGGCGGCCGTGAACGCGCCGCCGCGGACCACTACGCGCCACAACGCGCCACTATGCGTCTCTGGGCGCCGCGGGGCGTCTCCCGGCGCCTCTCCGGCGCCTCTCTGGCGTATCTACGCGTCCTCGGTCGCCCGCGCGGCGCACTCCCGGCAGCTGCCGAAGATCGCGAAGTGCTTCATGTCCGTCGTGAAGCCGAAGTCCTCGCGCAGCTTGGCGGTGAACTCGGCCGCCACCGAGATGTCCGCCTCGATCACGTTCGTGCAGTCGCGGCAGACCAGATGGATGTGGTGGTGCCGGTCGGCCAGGTGGTACGTAGGGGCGCCGTGTCCCAGATGGGCGTGCGAGACGAGCCCCAGCTCCTCCAGCAGCTCCAGCGTGCGGTAGACGGTGGAGATGTTCACCCCGGAGGCGGTCTTGCGGACCTCGCCGAGGATGTCGTCCGGCGTCGCGTGTTCGAGGATGTCGACGGCTTCCAGGACAAGCTGACGCTGTGGGGTCAGCCGGTAGCCGCGCTGCCGCAGGTCGGTCTTCCAGTCGGTGCTCACCACGCCCCCAGTGTAGGCAGGCGCGGCGGCGGTCCCGGCTACTTGAAGAAGGCGATGCCGTCGTCCGGGAGGTCTCCGAGGTCCTTGGCCCACGCGGCGACCTGGTCCGGGGTGACGATCTTCTTCAGGTGCGCCGACATGTACGGGCGCAGCGGGACCTCGGGGGTCGCCTTCTCGCCGACCCACATCAGGTCGCTGTTGACGTAGCCGTACAGCCGCTTGCCCCCGCTGTACGGTCCGGAGGCGGCCGTGCGCGCCACCGCGTCCGTCACCAGGTCGATCTGCGGCTTCTGGGCGGCCAGCTCGCCGTACCAGATCTCCACGACGCCCTGGTCGCGCACCATCACGACCTCGACCTTGCGGTCCTTGTCGATGCGCCAGTAGCCCGACTCGGACTCGATCGGCCTGATCTTCTTGCCCTCGCCGTCCAGCGCCCAGGTGTGCGAGACGTACTCGATGAAGTCCCGGCCGTCGTGGCTGAAGCTGACTTCCTGGCCGAAGTTGGCCTTCTCGTCACCGGGGAAGTCGAAGACGCCGACTCCCTCCCAGTCGCCGAGGAGGAAGACGAGGGGGACGAGGTCCGGGTGCAGGTCGGACGGAATCTCGATCATGGGGGCAGCTCAGGCGATCTGTAGGGGTGAGGTGGGCGGACCGGCGGACACCAGCGGTCAGGAGATCAGCGCTGGCCCTGGTACAGCTTCTTCACGGCCAGTCCGGTGAAGGCGAGCACGCCGACACAGACGAGGACCAGCAGGGTGGAGAAGAAGATCTCAAGCACGGATGCTCCTCGGACGAGCGGTACGAGCGGGTAGGGGCCGGGGCCCAGCCTAATGGGTGGGCGCCCGGCCCTCTCGTCGAGGTACTCCGAGGTGGTCGGAGGCCGACCGAGGTGGTCCCGGGCGGTCCCTGGTGGTCCCTGGTGGTCCCGGGCGGTCCCGGGTGGTCACGGGTGGTCCCGGGTGGTCCCGGGCCTCAGCCGAGCAGCTGGTTCTGGAGGATCGTCGTCTGGTGGAAGGGCACGGCGGGGGAACCTCCCTTCCTCTCCTGCACGATCAGCGCGAGGGTGTCCCCGGCGACGATGTAGGCGTGCCGGGTCTGGGTGGCGCCGTACGGCTCGGGCTCCACGTACGCGTCCGCCATGGTGCGCAGCGCGGCTCCGGCGGCCGAGTCCGGCAGCCACTCCTCGTCCAGGACGCTCTGCGGTGCCGTGGCGAGCGGGAGGCCCTCCCCGGTCTCGATCTTCGTCGCCTCGTACGCGAAGGTCTGCGCGAACGCGACCGACGGGAACCGCAGCAGGTAGATACGGGCGGCCGTTCCGTCCGGCATCGTCCAGCCACGGGCCGCGACATGCCGGACGGCGAGGTCCCGGAGCCATGGACGCAGCTCGGCGCGCCGGTCCTCCGCGTATTCGGACACGTACTGGTCCGTGCTCACCCACCCGCCCGTCCGCTTCTTGTCGGGCGTGGCGCCCGCCGGGGCCGGGAGCAGCAGCTCACGGAGGTCCGCGTGGTGGATCTCCCCCGTATTGGCCTTCGAGAAGGGCCGCGGGGATCCCACCGGCAGCGCGGGCAGGGACAGCTCCGGGTACTCCCAGCGGCCGTCGTCGCGCGTCGAGAGACCGGGGACCTGTTCGCGTTCCATCCCGCTGACGCCGAAGGCCGCGCCCGTACCGACACCGGCGAAGACGGCCGCGGCGACGGTCCAGCGGGCGGCGGCGCGCAGCAGGCGACGGGGCGGCCGGGGAGCCGGCCCGTCGAGCGCGCCCGCCGCGGGCTCGGACCCGGCCACCGGCTCGGGCTCGGACCCGGCCACCGGCTCGGGCTCGGACACCGGCTCGGACCCCGGCGGAGAGACCGTCTTCTCACTCATATGTACTCCCCCGGGGACTCGATGTGGTCGAGCTGATCCTTCACCAGCTCGGAAAGGGCCGCCGAATTGAACGGCTTGACTCCGAACGCGGCCACACTGACGGCCAGTTCACCTTCGTGTGCCGCACACTGCGCCGCTATGAGACCGGCCTTGCTGTTGGTCCTGTCCAGGAAGCACCCCGCGTCACGGTGTCCCTCGATCTTCGGCCCCTTGGCGGCCCCGCTCCACGCGAACGCCACTCCGTTCTGCCATGTCCGGGCGGTCGCCTCGTCCTTCATCCGGATGATGTGGATCTCCACGACCAGATCGTCCTCATCGACCGGCGCGTACGTACGGATCACGTAGCCCTTGATGCCCAGTCCGTCGATCTCTCTGTCCAGCAGCCGACGCGAGGCGCCGGGCAGCCCTTGGCCGGCCGACTTCACGAGCGCCGTCGCCCGCTTGGCGCTCAGCTCACTGTCGTTGCCCAGCTCGGCCACGTCGGGACCGAGCCGGTAGCCACGGGGAACCGGCAGCAGCTTGCGGCGGAGTTCGGTGTCCTTACGGCCCTTCTCGAAGCCCTCGGCCGGGTCCTTGCCCGGCTCGGAGTCCGATGGCGCCCAGGCTTCGGCGGCAGCGGTCCTGTCGGCCCCGTCGGCGGTCGTCTTGATGAACACGGCACCGGCCACGACGGCGGCGCTCACGAGGAGCGCGGGCAGTACGGTCCTGGTGAACCGGCGCGCGGGCTTCCCGGAAGCCGACGCCTCCGGCACCTCCGTGAGGGCCTCTGGGGTCTCTCCGGTCTCTCCGGTCTCCGCGGCACTCTCCGGTGTCCCCGTGTCACTCGCCGAGGGCTCCGGTGTCCCCGTGTCACTCGCCGAGGGCTCCGAGGGCTCCGAGGGCTCCGGTGTCTCCGGTGTCTCCGCGACCGGGTTCGTACGGTCGTCAGCGCTGTCGTTCACAACCGCTCCAACTGCCGCTCGGCCAGCGTCCGCACGCGCTTTTCGCTGATCGGCTCGCTGTCGTAGATGAAGATGTCCATCAGGATGTCGCCCCGGTGGGCGATGGCCCGCGCCCCGTACAGCGGGGGCTGTCCGGGGTCCTGTGCGACGTCGTAGAGGTAGTAACGGCCGTTGCCGCTGCCCTTGATCGCGACTCCCTCGTCATCCGGGCCGTTCTCGCCCTGGACCGCCCAGTACCGCTGCGTCTCGGCTTGCTCCGCCGCGCGCAGGTCGGCCTGGTCCCTGTACTGGACGAGGGAGACATGCGTCTCTCCGGCCTTCCCCTCTGCCCAGGAGATCGCCGCGGCCCGGCGGAAGTCCTCGCCCACCAAGTCCTCGAAAGCGGCTTTCTCGTCGTCGAAGTCGAGGGCACGCCGGTCGATCGTCGTCCATCCCTGCTGGATCCAGTCCGGGAAGATCAGCTTCGCACCGGCCGGCTTGCCGAGCAGCAGCTTCCGCAGATCACCGTCCGTCCTGACCCGGCTGTCCTCGGCCGCGCTCAGCGGCTTCGCGGCCCGGCCCGCCGGGAGTGGCTTCGCCGGATAGGCCAGCCCCGGCTGCCCCAGCACCGGCAGGGGCGCGGGCGCGCGGTCGGCCTGTATCGCGTATCCGGTGGCCGTTCCCGCGACCAGGCCGAGTACGGCGGCGGTACCGATCAGCAGGGCCGTACGGCCGCGTCTTCGGTTCTTGGATCCCACGTTCGCTGTTTCCCCCACGTTCGCTGTTCCCCCTGCGTAACGGTCGCCTGGACCGTCGTCATCAGCTCTGCCGCGCGGGCGGGTTACCCGCGCGCCTCAGCGCAGACCCGCGACGAAGGGTGGGGGTTGCGCGGCGGCGGATTACGATTCCGCATATGCAATCCGAGAAGAAGCTCGTGATCAAAGTGACCGCCGGTGCCGACGCGCCCGAGCGCTGTTCCCAGGCGTTCACGGTGGCGGCTGTCGCCGTGGCCAGCGGAGTCGAGGTCTCGTTGTGGCTGACGGGTGAGTCGGCGTGGTTCGCGCTGCCGGGGCGGGCGGCGGAGTTCGAGCTGCCGCACGCGGCGCCGCTGCCGGAGCTGATCGAGTCGATCCAGGCGGGCGGGCGCGTCACCCTGTGCACGCAGTGCGCGGCACGGCGCGGGATCGAGGAGAAGGACGTGCTGGCGGGGGTGCGGATCGCCGGGGCGCAGGTCTTCGTCAGCGAGATCATGCCGGACGGCGTCCAGGCGCTCGTCTACTGACCGCTGCTGGCGGCTACTGACCGCTGCTGACGGCTGCTGACGGCTGCTGACGGCTGCTGACGGCCGAACCGGCTGCCCTACCCGGAGAGCCGGGCCGCCTACCGGCGTTTTCTGCGCTCCAGCTCGTCCAGCCAGGCCCGCGACTTCCGCGCCTCGCGGGTCTCCGGGTCCTCCGGCGGCTCGTCCCACCAGCGGTCGTCCTTGTCGCGGGTATTGCCCACGATGGCGGCGATCGGCGGGAGCAGCAGCGCGACCGCGCACAGCGCGATGGCAGCCGGGACCGACCAGACGCGCACGAAGGTGCAGGCGGACACGAAGAGGATCAGGCATCCGCCCATGATCAGGAAGTAGCCGCGACGGCGCCGCGCGTACATACCTCCAGCGTACGACCGGACCTCACGCCGCCACCGGACCTCATCGTGCGGCGCGGACCTCACCGGACGACCGAAGGACCGTGCCCCATCAGTGGAAGCGTCCAACCCCCTGGGACACGGCCCTCCGGCCGGTCATACGTGAATCAGCGGCGCGGAACTCAGCCCCGCGCGGAACTCAGACCGCGATCGCGACCTCGGAGAGGCCACCCGTCTGCGCGACGACCGTACGGTCCGCCGAGCCGCCGGGGACGAGGGCGCGCACCGTCCACGTGCCCTCGGCCGCGTAGAAGCGGAACTGGCCGGTCGCCGAGGTCGGGACCTCGGCGGTGAACTCGCCGGTCGAGTCCAGCAGGCGCACGTAGCCGGTGACGGGCTCGCCGTCGCGGGTCACGGAGCCCTGGATCGTGGTCTCGCCGGGCTTGATCGTCGAAGCGTCCGGGCCGCCGGCCTGTGCTCCACACATACTGTTCAGTCCTTCTGTCGCAGGTCGGGGCGGGATTACTTGGCGGCGCCGAGTTCGATCGGCACGCCGACGAGGGAGCCGTACTCGGTCCACGAACCGTCGTAGTTCTTGACGTTGTCCACGCCGAGCAGCTCGTGCAGCACGAACCAGGTGAGCGCCGAGCGCTCACCGATGCGGCAGTAGGCGACGGTGTCCTTGGCCAGGTCGATCTGCTCGTCCACGTAGAGCTGCTTCAGCTCGTCGTCCGACTTGAACGTGCCGTCGTCGTTGGCGTTCTTCGACCACGGGATGTTGCGGGCGGTCGGGATGTGGCCCGGACGCTGCGACTGCTCCTGCGGGAGGTGCGCCGGGGCGAGCAGCTTGCCGCTGAACTCGTCGGGCGAGCGCACGTCGACCAGGTTCTGGGTGCCGATGGCGGCGACCGCGTCGTCGCGGAAGGCGCGGATCGAGGTGTCCTGCGCCTTGGCCTTGTACGTGGTGGTGGCGCGGGTCGGGACGGCGTCGACCAGGTCGCGGGAGTCCAGCTCCCACTTCTTGCGGCCGCCGTCGAGGAGCTTGACGGAGTCGTGGCCGTAGAGCTTGAAGTACCAGTAGGCGTAGGACGCGAACCAGTTGTTGTTGCCGCCGTAGAGCACGACGGTGTCGTCGTTGCCGATGCCCTTGGCCGACAGGAGCTTCTCGAAGCCCTCCTGGTCGACGAAGTCGCGGCGGACCGGGTCCTGGAGGTCGCTCTTCCAGTCGATCCTGACCGCGTTCTTGATGTGGTTCTTGTCGTAGGCCGAGGTGTCCTCGTCGACCTCGACGATGACTACCTTCGGGTCGTCGATGTGGGCCTCGACCCAGTCGGCGTCTACCAGGACGTCACTGCGGCTCATGCTGTTCTCCTCCGGGGCAGTGTGCGGCGAGATGGTGCTGTGCGGTGGCTTCGGGGGCAGACGCTGTTCCGGTTTTCGTGCTCTCCGGGCGCCTGACCGGCGCGTACGGGCCCGACAGGGGGCCGGTGCTTCCGGGGCGGGGATCCTGAGCTGAGGCTCGAAGGGCCCGGGGAGGGACAGAACGCGAACGTCCCGCTCAGTGGGTGCGACAGAGCATGGCGGCGACGCGGCACAGGTCTACTGCCCGCCGCTTCGTGAAGTCCGCCTGAAGCTTCATACGACCGATCGTAGGTACGTCACGAGCGCCATGTCACCGCCGTGTCGGATTCTGAGACGCGATCATCCGCCTGTCGAGACGACAGGCGGTCGAACGCCGTGCGGACGGGGGCTCGGACAGCCGCTGCCGCCCGGACCGCCTCCCTCATCCTGCCCGCAGCTGCGGAACGGACACCACCGTCTCACCATCCGGCCCATCCGGCCGTATCCGGCGCGGAGCCGGCGCGGGGCCGGGGCCGGGCCGGGAGGTCGATGGGCGACGCCTCAGCCCGTCAGCGAGACGTCCGTCCCCGTACCCGTGAACCGCAGCCCGCTCTTCTCCGCGGCCACCTTGTCGAGCTTGACCGTCGACGGCAGTCCTTCGATCTTCATGTCGTAGTCCACCAGGTCGCGCAGCTGGCTCTCGAAGCCCGGGATCGGCAGCGAGGGCAGGGAGGCGGCCTTCAGCCGGACGGTGTCGCCGTTCGACAGCGAGACCGTGCTGTAGACGCTGAGCTGCTCGCCGGCCAGCAGCGCCTTGAACGGGGCGGGGATGTTGACGCCCGCGCCCTCCGCCACATCGGCCAGCGAACCCGACAGCTTGACCTGGCTCTTGGCGGCCCGCTCGTCACCCGCGTACCCGACGCTCACGCCCTTGGGCGCCGACCGTTCGAGATCCGCGTACGAGATCCGGGCCGAGCCCTCGGCCCTGCCCGCCGTCGCCGAGGTGTAGCCGCTGTCGATCGTGACGTCCTTGAGCACCGCCTTGACCTCGGTGACCTGGATCGCGCGCCCGTCCACGGTGGCGTTGACGCCGTCGAGCCGGATATCGACCTCCTCAAGGGAGTCGAAGACCTGGGTGAGGAAGGGGAAGCCCTTGATGGAGACCTCGGGGTCGGAGCTGAGCCCCTGGCTCGACTTGAGCTTCTCCGCGACCTGGCCCTCGGCGAAGTACACGGCCGCCCGGTCGGCGGCGACGAAGAGGCCGCCGAAGATCACGACGAGTATCAGCAGTGTCCGCAGTGCGCGCATTGCCCGGTGTTCCCCCACCCTGGTCGGTCATGACCGCGGCCGGCCATGTTCGTCTACGTGTACTTGTCCGTGTACGCGTAGGTGTACATCATGCTGTTGCCCGCGATGACCGCCCGTACGTACGTGCTCTCGGTACCGGCCCCGCCCGCGACGGTGACCGCGAGCGTAACCCGGCGGGCGGTGCGCGGACCCGGACCTGGATCCGGATCCCGCGCACCGCCCGCCGGAGTGATCGATCCCAGTCATCGACGCCGGTCGCGGCCGAACGGTTCCCACCGGCGCGCGTGGTCAGATCAGCGCGCGTCCCAGCAGGTAGACGGCCGGCGCGGCCGCCGTGAGCGGCAGCGCCACCCCGGCGGTCATGTGGACGAAGCGCGACGGGTAGTCGTAGCTCGCCACGCGCAGCCCGATCAGCGCGCAGACCCCGGCGACCAGTCCGAGCAGCGCGCCCGTGCCGCCGGTCAGCTCACCACCCGTGAGCCCGCCCGCGACAAAACCCGCGCCCGCGGCAGCCAGCGCGGCGGCCACCCGGGAGACGAGTCCCGGCAGCGGCAGCGCGCGCACCACGGTGGCCACCGCGACGGCGATCGCGCCGACGACCACGGCGGACGGCACCGCCGCCAGATGCCCGGCCGCGAGGATCGCGAGCGCGGCGGAGACGACGGCGGCCATCAGACCGGCCATCCGCTCGTCGCCCGTCGCGGGGCTGCGCAGCTGCAGGACCACGACCAGCAGCACCCACACCCCCAGCGTGCCGATAATCGCGGCGGCGCCGTTCTCCCGGCCCGCGGCGAGCAGCGCGACATCGGCGACCAGGCCGCCGAGGAAGGCGAGCGCGATGCCCTGCCGGGCCGGCCACATGCCGTTCAGCCGGAACCAGCCGGCCGCCGTGACGGCCTGGAGCAGTACGAGGGGGACGAGCAGCCCGTACGGTCCGAGGGCCGCGCCCCCGGCCATCAGCAGCCCGAGCAGCGCGGTCAGCCCGGCGGGCTGGATGCCGGGCGGGATGATCGGCGAGCGGCCCTCCGCGCGGGCGCGCTGGGCGTCGGTCATCCGGGCGGCGCCCAGGGTGGTGGGCGCGCTGTAGCCGTCGGTGCCGGGCGCTCCGGAAGCTCCGGGCGCTCCGGGCGCTCCGGGGACGGGAGACTGCATCGGCGCCTGAGCCTGTGCCTGTGCCTGTGCCTGTGCCTGTGCGTGTGCCTGTGCCTGGAACGGCGGCTGCGCCGGAGGCTGCGTCGGCCCCGGGGCCGCAGGCTGCTGAGGCAGGTACGCCGTGTCGGCCGCCGCGGCGGCCCGCTGAGGCTGCGGGGCCTGCGGGGACTGCTGGGCCTGCGGGTACGCCGGTCCCGCCGTCTGCGGCCGGATCTGCGGCTGGTACTGGGTGTCCCAGGTCTGCCCCTCCCACGTCTGCGCCGCGGGGACCTCCTGCTGTCCCCGCGGCGGCTGCTGGGGCTCCGCCCAGCCCTGCGACCCCTGCGACCCCTGCGACCCCTGCGGTCCGCGACCCGCGCCCTGGGCCCCGTACGGCCCCCGGGCCTGCCCCTGGTCCCGGGCCTGTCCCTGGCCCTGGCCCTGCCCCTGGTCGTACGGATACTGCTGATCGTTGCTCATATGCTGCGGTTCACCCTCCTGCGAACGGCGGGAGCACCTCGACCGTGCCGCCCTCGGCAAGGCGTACGGTCTCATGCCCACGGGTGCCCACGGGGTCGCCGTCGACAAGGAACGAGGATCTGCTGAGCACGCGGACCAGCTCGCCGGGGTGCCTCACCCGGACAGCGTCCAGCGCCTCGGCGAGGTTCTCCGCCGCGTACGGCTCCTCGGCGAGGCCCGCGGCGGCCTTGGCCGCCGCCCAGTAGCGGATCGTGCCCGACGCCATGCCCGCTCCTCTCCTCCCCGCGCGCTTCGCGCGCCCCTGTTTCCCCGTACCGACGCCCTGCGCGCACCCGTACGTACACCCGTCCGTACGCGCATGCGGCCCGTACGTCAGTGCCCCCGCTCCCCATGATGACGGAGGAGATCCGCGCACCTGTGCGCCCCCTGTGCCCCGCATCACTCGAAACCTTCCGTACATAGCCCGTACACCGTGCCGGAGCAGGCAAAGAGCGGCCCAAAACAGCGCGCGCCCAGCGCGTCTCGCGCACCCGCAAACACGTGATCTGCGAGATTGCCCCTCTCCACAGGAAGATAAGTGGGTTATTCTCCTGTGCAGAGGATCCGGGCAAAGCAGCCCCCGGGTCCTTTTGTGTTTACCGCCCGTTGTTACAGACAGGTGACGCAGACGGAATTCACAGACACAAGGAACAGATCGAACGGTTCGAACGAACAGCGCGAACCGGTGGGCCCCCGGGGCGCGGGGCCCACACGCGGGACCAGCAGTACGAGCAGTACGAGCAGTACCCGGCAATACCGCTCCACAGCAGTACCCAGCAGTACCCAGCAGTGCCGCATACGTCCTCGCAGGGACCGAGGAGGAACCGACGTAATGGGCAAGCGAACCGTGTACGACAACAGTCCGACCGAGGCAGGTGGGCGGCGATGAGTTCTCTGCTGCTTCTGACGAACGCGCTCCAGCCCTCCACGGAGGTGCTGCCCGCTCTCGGACTTCTGCTCCACAATGTGCGCGTGGCCCCCGCCGAGGGGCCCGCCCTCGTCGACACCCCAGGTGCCGATGTCATTCTGATCGACGGCCGCCGCGATCTTCCGCAGGTGCGCTCGCTCTGCCAGCTGCTCCGGTCCACCGGGCCCGGCTGCCCGCTGATCCTCGTCGTCACCGAGGGCGGCCTCGCGGCCGTCACCGCCGACTGGGGCATCGACGACGTCCTGCTCGACACGGCGGGCCCGGCGGAGGTCGAGGCGCGGCTGCGGCTCGCCATGGGCCGCCAGCAGATCTCGACCGACGACTCCCCGATGGAGATCCGCAACGGTGACCTCTCGGTCGACGAGGCGACGTACAGCGCGAAGCTCAAGGGCCGGGTCCTGGACCTGACCTTCAAGGAGTTCGAGCTGCTCAAGTACCTCGCACAGCACCCCGGCCGGGTCTTCACCCGGGCCCAGCTGCTCCAAGAGGTCTGGGGATACGACTACTTCGGCGGTACGCGGACGGTCGACGTACACGTACGGCGGCTGCGCGCCAAGCTCGGCGTCGAGCACGAGTCGCTGATCGGCACCGTACGGAACGTGGGCTACCGCTTCGTCACCCCGGAGAAGCCGGAGAAGGCGGAGAAGGCGGAGAAGGCCGAGCGCGCCGCCGAGAAGTCCGAGCGCGAGAAGTCCGAGCGGAAGGCGGGCGCCGCGGCTGCCGCCCCCGAGGAAGCCGAAACGGCGGCCACGGCCACGGTCACGGAAGAAACGGCTGTACACGAAGAAGCCGCTGTACACACTGCCAAGAGGTAGGTCACCCCGCGTAGACTGCCGCGCGTGGCCAAGGTGACGCGGGACGATGTGGCACGACTGGCGGGTACGTCGACTGCGGTCGTCAGCTACGTCATCAACAACGGACCCAGGCCGGTCGCCCCGGCCACGCGCGAGCGGGTGGTCGCCGCGATCAAAGAGCTGGGCTACCGCCCGGACCGGGTCGCCCAGGCGATGGCCTCGCGGCGGACCGACCTGATAGGGATGGTCGTGCCCGACGCCCGGCAGCCCTTCTTCGCGGAGATGGCGCACGCCGTGGAACAGGCCGCGGCCGAGCGCGGAAAAATGGTCCTCGTAGGAAACTCCGACTACCGGGACGAGCGCGAAGTCCACTACCTGCGCGCCTTCCTCGGCATGCGGGTCTCCGGACTGATCCTGGTCAGCCAGGGCCCGAGCGAGCGCGCCGCCGCCGAGATCGACGCCTGGGACGCCCGGGTGGTACTGCTGCACGAGCGGCCGGAGAACATCGACGACGTCGCCGTCATCACGGACGACATCGGCGGCGCGCAGCTCGCCACCCGCCATCTGCTGGAGCACGGCCATCCCTATGTGGCCTGCCTCGGCGGCGTCGAGTCGACCCCGTCCGTCGGCGACCCGGTCGCCGACCACGTCGAGGGCTGGCGGCGGGCGATGCTGGAGTCGGGCCGCTCGGTGGAGGGCCGCCTCTTCCAGGCCCCGTACAACCGTTACGACGCCTACCTCATCGCGCTCGAACTGCTCGCGGGCCCCGACCGCCCCCCGGCCATCTTCTGCTCCACCGACGACCAGGCCATCGGCCTGCTGCGCGCCGCCCGCGAGCTGCGCATCGACGTGCCGGGCGAGTTGGCCGTCGCGGGCTTCGACGACGTCAAGGAGGCCGGTCTCACCGACCCGCCCCTGACGACGATCTCCTCCGACCGCCCCGCGATGGCCCGCGCGGCGGTGGACCTGGTGCTGGACGAGGGCCTGCGGGTGGCGGGTTCACGGCGCGAGCGCGTGAAGCAGTTCCCGTCGGCGCTGATCGTGCGCCGCTCCTGCGGCTGCGCGTAACCGCTGCGCGTAAGCGCTGCGCTCAGCCGCTGTGGCCCGGCCCGTTCCGGCCGGCATTTCCTTCGCCGACAGTTCCTTCGCCGACAGTTCCTTCGCCGGGGGTTCCTTCGCCGGGAGTCCGGCCGGAGCGGGGGTAGGTGGAGTGCGGCCCCGGACGTCCCGGGCCCGTCGGCCTACTCCTCGGCCGACGCCGGGGCATCGGGACACAGCGAGTGCCCGCACTCGCAGGGCGGCCAACGCAAGACGGCACCGGGCACGAGGTCGACGTTGTCGCCGCCGTATTCACCTTTGGGCACGACCAGCAGGCCGTCCATGCCGACCGTGCCGACCGTCTCTGTCAACCGTGTCAGACGCCCGCGCGCCTTGCTGCTGCCCGTCATTCCGCCGTTCGCTTCAGTCCGTGGGGTACGCGCTCCGTGAGCGCCCTTGTCACCGGGGCCAGGTAGTGTCCTGCGAGTTCCCGAAATGCCCTCACCAACTGGTTGTGGTCGCCGGCGCGGGTAGCCAGGACAACGTGACTGGGCGTGACGCCCTTCAGGGGAACAGTGGTGACCCCGGGGCGCAGGCGGTTGAGGTACTCGCCGGCAGGGACGATCGCGACGGCCTGCCCGGCGGCGATGTGCTCGATCTTGTCCTCGACGTCCTCGACGAGCGGACCGTCAGGTGCGGGACGTCCGCCGGGCCGAGGATCGATGCGCCAGAAGGCGTTCCAGCCCGGGTCGGGCAGCCGGGGCATGGGTTCGTCGGCTATGTCGTCGAGAGTCACGAAGTCCCGGTCGGCCAGGGGATGGCCGAGGGGAACCACGAGGATCCGGGACTCCTCGTGCAGGACAGTGACCTGGAGGCCCTCGGTGCGCAGTGGCAGCCGGGTCACCACCACGTCCGCCCGGCCGTCGAGCAGTGCCTCGCGCGGTTGGTTCCACGGCAGGTGCACGGCGCGTACCTCCGTGTCCGGGTTGCGGCGGCGCAGTTCGACGACGGCCGGAGTGACGATGAGGTTGGTGGTGTAGCCGATGGTGATGCGCTTGGGCTGGGCGGCGGCCCAGGCGTGTGACATAGCCCGGGTGGCGGATTCCAGCAGGGTCCGAGCAAGCGGGAGGAAGGCATCACCGGCCTCGGTCAGCTCGGTACCTCGCGGGGAACGGTCGAGCAAGCAGGCGCCCATCTGCCGCTCAAGTCGCCGGATCTGGCGGCTCAGTGAGGGCTGCGTGGTGTGCAGGGCGTCGGCGGCGCGACCGAAGTGACGGTGCTCGGCGACGACGGTGAAACAGCGGACCAGTCTCAGATCCAGGTCGGGGAATTTCGGTGGCACGTCGGGCATGCCTGAGCCTACCTCCGGGAGGGGCGAAAGCGTGCCGCTCACGGCTGTGAGCTGGGGTGATACGTGACGAGTATCGCTCGGTGCAGAACATTCATTGGCCGGTCGGCATGCGGCGGACGCAGACTGAGGGTCAGCGGCCCGGCCAGCCCCCGGTACCGCACTGCTTCCTTTTTCGACTCACCGTCCGATCGGAGTCGCACCATGTCCTCACCTGCCGTCCTGATCACCGGAGGTACCAGCGGAATCGGCAAGGCGACGGCCGAACTGCTGCATCAGCGGGGGTACCGGGTGATGGTCACCGGACAGAACCCGGACACCCTCGCGGCCGCGAGGAAGGAGCTGCCCGAAGGCGTCGTCGTACTTCGGGCGGACTCGCGCTCAGCGTCCGACACCGACCGCCTCACGTCCGAGGTCCGCACGCGCTTCGGCTCACTCGACGCCCTTTTCCTCAATGCCGGGATCAACCGTGCCGCCCCGCTGGAGGCGATCGACGAGGCAACCTACGACGACGTCTTCGCGATCAATACGAAAGGGCAGTTCTTCACGCTCCAGAGGACACTGCCGTTGCTCCGCGACGGTGCCTCGGTGATCTTCACCGTGGGTATCGGCGCCATCCGTGGTATCCCCGGCGGGAGCCTCACCGCCGCCAGCAGAGGGGCCCTGCTGACGATGGTCCCCTCATTGGCCATCGAACTGGCTCCCCGGCGCATACGCGTCAACGCGGTGAGCCCGGGAGCCATCGAAACCCCGATCTGGTCGAAGTCGGGCCTCTCTCCGGAGGAACTCTCGGCGGTCGCCGAAGACATGGCCGTCCGCATCCCCTTCGGACGTATGGGTTCAGCCCGCGAGGTCGCCGAAACTGTGGCTTTTCTCGCCTCCGACGCCTCCGGTTATGTGACTGGCCAGAACATCACCGTCGGCGGAGGCAGCGGAATCGCGGCCTGACCATCCCTCCACCCACCCGTTCGGCAGCACAGGAGAAAGTCACCCATGGACATCATCGACGCGCAATTGCATCTGCCACGGCCCTGGTCGCAGTGGGCACACGGCGACGAGTCGTACCCGCACCTGCTGTCCGAGGTCGTCCTCGCACAGATGGACGCGGCAGGCGTCGACGCGGCCGTCCTCGTCAGCCACCCGGACGTCGCTCCCGTCGAGTGGTGCAAGGCCGCGGTTACCCGGCACCCCGGGCGTCTCGCCACCGTGCTGACGCTCGACGAGACCTCGCCCGACATCGCCGGGCAGGTGGCCCGCGCACGAGAGGAACCAGGCGTTCTGGGACTTCGGGTCAACATCGCTTTCCCTCCCGCTGCCGTTGAGCGCCTGCGAGCCGGGGCCTACGAGAAGCTGCTGACCGCCGCCGAACAGCACCGGATGCCGGTCTGTTTCCTGGCCTCGGGTGTGCTGTCCGACGTTGCGCCAGTGGCACACGCACACCCTGAACTCCCTGTGGTGATCGACCACATGGGGCTGAACCAGCCGCCCTTCGCACCGGCCGACGAGCCACCGTGGCGTGACCTCGGCCAGCTGCTGTCCCTCGCCGAACTACCGAACGTCTTCGTCAAACTCTCGGGCGCCCCGACACTGTCCACCCGGGCATACCCGTATCCGGACGTCTGGCCCCATCTGCTGCAGATCCTCGACGCGTTCGGCACCGACCGATGCATGTGGGCGACCGATCAGCACCGGGTCTTCGGTCGGCTGCACGGCTTCGATCCCGTACCGAGGTACCCGGGCTACCACTCCTACGCTCAAGGTCTGCACTACCTGCTCGACCAGCCCGAGCTGTCCACGTCGGAGAGGACCGCGCTGTTCGGCGGCACCACACGCCGGATCATGGGATGGCCACCCGCACAGTCTCCTGCTGCCGAATCCCATCGCCTGGCGAACTGACGTAACGCGGCGTCCAGTTGCACCACGAGAATCCGGCCCACCGACGCCGCCGAGGGCCCCGGCGCGCGGCATCAGCAGGACGGCGACGGCCGCGCCGAGCCGCACCGACAGCCCGCGGGCCTTTATATGGGGCATACGCGGTTTTGTTGCCCTTCTCAGCGGGTCCTCAGCCAGCTCTCATGTTCGGCGTCGAGAGTCATTCCCATGACCGACAACTACCGCAGCAGCGGCGACGCAGACGGCACGCAGCAGCAGCCCTCCACGGGGGCCCAGGGTGGGCAGGCGTGGCCGCCGCCGCCCGCGTACGGTCCTACGGTGTACGGCGACCCGGCGACGGCGACCGCCTCCGGCACCACGGCCACCGCACCGGCTCCCACGCACCGTGCCAAGAAGCCGGTGGCGCTGCTGGCCGCCGTCGCGCTGGCCGCGGCGGTCGTCGGCGGAGGGTCGGCCGCGCTCGTGGGGCGGTGGACGGACAACGGTACGACCACCGCGTCGTCGGTGATCAGCGGTACGCCCGTCGCGCAGAGCAGCAAGGGAACGGTCGCCGGGGTCGCGCAGGCCCTGTCCCCCACCATCGTGGAGATCAACGCGACCTCCACGAGCGGTGACGCGACCGGCTCCGGCGTGATCATCACGTCGGACGGTGAGATCGTCACGAACAACCACGTCATAGCGGGCGCTTCCACGGTGAAGGTCCAGCTCAGCACGGGCAAGACCTACACGGCCAAGGTCGTGGGCACCGACGCGGACAAGGACCTCGCGCTGATCAAGCTGGAGGGCGCCAGCGGGCTGAAGACGGCCACGCTCGGCGACTCCGACCAGGTGCGGGTGGGCGACGAGGTGGTGGCGATCGGCTCCCCCGAGGGGCTGACCGGCACCGTCACCAGCGGCATCGTCTCGGCCCTGAACCGCGACGTCACCGTCGCCAAGGACCAGGACCAGGACCAGAGCCAGGGCCAGGGCCAGGGCCAGCAGCAGCAACAGCAGGGCGGTGGCGGCGCCGGGAACTGGCCGTTCGAGTTCGGCGGCCAGCAGTTCAACGGGGACACCGGCTCCTCGAAGACCACGTACAAGGCGCTCCAGACCGACGCCTCGCTCAACCCGGGCAACTCCGGTGGTGCGCTGATCAACATGAACGGCGAGATCATCGGCATCAACTCGGCCATGTACGCCCCGAGTTCGTCCTCCGCCGGCACCGGCTCCAGCGCGGGCAGCGTCGGCCTCGGCTTCGCCATCCCGGTCAACACCGTGAAGGCCGACCTCGCCACCCTGCGCGCCGGCGGTACGAACTGACGACAGAGGCCGTACGGCGGGCGCCCCGCCCGCCCGTACCTCCTCGAAGGAGACACGCCATGACCAGCACCGTCATCAGCACCGTCATCAGCCCCGTCACCGGCACCGTCCGCGCGGCGGGCCCCAGTGACCTGGCGCTTCCGCTCGCCCTCGTACATGATCTTGTGCAGGCCCAGGCCGAGCCCTCGACGCGGGCCGGGGCCGAGCCCCCGGCCGCCGCGCCGACGCGCCGCGCGGACGAGGTCCGTACCGCCTCCAAGGCGCGCGGAGCCCGTCGGCGCCGGACGGCCGTGCGAGGCTGAGAGGCAGCGTGGTAAGCGTCCCGCCGACCGACTGACGAGGTAGCAGCGACATGAGTCCCGCCGAAGGCGATCCCCAGAGAATCCTGATCGTCGACGACGAGCCCGCCGTACGAGAGGCCCTCCAGCGCAGCCTCGCCTTCGACGGCTACGGGACCGAGGTCGCCGTCGACGGTCTCGACGCCCTCACCAAGGCCGCCGCCTACGGGCCCGACCTGATCGTCCTGGACATCCAGATGCCCCGGATGGACGGGCTGACGGCGGCCCGTCGGCTGCGGGCGGGCGGCTCCAAGGTGCCGATCCTGATGCTGACGGCCCGCGACACGGTCGGCGACCGGGTCACGGGCCTGGACGCGGGTGCGGACGACTACCTCGTCAAACCGTTCGAGCTGGACGAACTCTTCGCCCGGATCCGCGCGCTGCTGCGGCGCAGCTCGTACACGACGAGCACCGGCGCGGTCCAGGCGGACGACGTCCTCGTCTTCGCCGACCTGCGGATGGACCTCACGACGCGCGAGGTGCTGCGCGGCAACCGGCGGGTGGAGCTGACCCGTACGGAGTTCACGCTGCTGGAGATGTTCATGGCGCACCCCCGGCAGGTGCTGACCAGGGAGCAGATCCTCAAGGCGGTGTGGGGCTTCGACTTCGAGCCGAGCAGCAACTCCCTGGACGTGTACGTGATGTACCTGCGCCGCAAGACGGAGAGCGGCGGCGAGCCCCGGCTGGTGCACACGGTGCGGGGCGTCGGGTACGCGCTGCGCGCGGACGGCGCGGTCGCGCCGGGAGTGCCAGGGGTGCCGGGAGTGCCAGGCGTGCCGGGGGCTCCGGGGACTCCAGGGGCTCCGGGGACTCCGGCGGGCTCCGGCGGATTCGGGGGACCGGCGTGACCTCCCTCGTACACCGGCTCCGTACGCTCCCACTGCGCTCCCGGCTGGCCCTGCTCGTCGCCTCGGCGGGCGCGGTCGCGGTCGCGGTGGCGGCCGTCGCCTGCTGGCTGCTGACGCG
>NZ_QQNA01000121.1 GCF_003346515.1 Streptomyces corynorhini | reverse complement strand
AACTCACCCGCCTGGCCGAGAACCTGCTGAGCGAGCCGACCGTCCGCAACCTGTGGCGCCAGCAGCTCTCGCTGACGCGGGTATTCGACCGGCTGGAGGAATTCCCCGCCGACAACTGGCAGGACCGCTGGCTGCTGAGCGGGTCCGATGACTTGGGCTCCGGCTGGGGACCGCAAGGGCTCAGCGCGGGCACCAGGTCACGGTTCACCGCTGGCCTGGGGGCCTTGATCGTCCTCCAGGTGGTCCGGCCCTCCTACGGTTGGCTGTTCGGCAGCCGCCTCTGGACGTCTACGACGCCTACCGTCGCCACAACCAGCCGGTCCTGTTCGCCGAACTCCAACAGCACGCCGGCGGACAGCGCTGCGACGAGCACGCGACCGAGGCCCTGAACGTGGTCACCCGCATGAGCATCGTCACCGGCAAGGACCTGCTGGCCTTGGATCTGGAGGACCTCACCGACTACGCCGGGGCTCGTTTGGCCAGTGGCCGGACAGTGACAGCGCTGCCGCTCGCCTACGACATCCTGCACGCGGTCGGCGGCCTCAAGGACACGGAGACCGTCAACGGCGGCCTGCCGATCCACATCGCCGCGAAACTCCTTGACCACCTCGATCTCAACACCACTCAGGCATACGTCGCGGTCTATCCCGAGGAGGTCATCCGCCACTACCGGCAGTTCGTCGACCAGCGCCGGACCGACCGCCCCAGCGAGGAGTACCGCGAGCCCAGCGACACCGAGTGGCAGGACTTCCGTGACCACTTCACCTCCGCAAGGTCGCCCTCGGCACCTGCGACCGCCCCTACGGGACCCCTTGCCAGCATGAAAAAGCCTGCGTCAGGTGCCCCATGCTCCGCCTGGACCTGGTCCAGGAGCCCCGGCTGCTGGAGATCGAGACCAACACCCGCCAGCATCTCGGGGAGACCCAGCGGATGCAGTGGCTCGGGGAGGTCGCCGTCCTGCAGGAGAGCCTGCGGCACATCGCCGACAAAAAACAGCAGGCCGAACGCCTGCGAGCTCAAGCCGACCGAGGCGAGGACGGCGTCACTGCCCTGGGCTGACCTCGATGCCAGGACACTGTCGTCCGGTGCGGCGCTAATCGTCGTCCGGCTCCGTTGGCAGGGCGGGCCGGGGGCTCTCGTCGGGCACAACTACCAGGCGTACGGCCATGTGCCGTGAGTCGGGTGGGTGGTCACCGGGCTCCGTCAGATATTTGCGTAGAAGTGTCTGGTACTCCTCAACGAATGTGGCGACCTGCTCCTTCGTCATCCGCAATCCAGCGCGGTAGATCTGGTTCCAGCCTGCGGAGGAGTCGTACCCGGCGTATGCGCTCACGACCAGGTTCAGGTCGTGGGTCATCTTGAGGGCGCCGATCTTCACCGCGGCCTCGCGTTCGTCGGCCGTCAACTCCAGGCCCGGCGGCGTGAAGATGTCCGTCATGAGTGACTTCCACCAGCGTTCCCGGCCGGTGGACCGCTCCTCGATCTCAGCAATCAGCTTGAGGTCGGCGAGTTTGCGCAGGTGGTAACTGGTGGTGCCGGTGCTTTCACCGAGGGCCTTGGCGACGCGGGTGGAGTTCGCTTCACCGTGCTCGCCGAGGTAGCTCAGGATGTCGCGGCGCACCGGGTTGGACAGTGCCTTGTAGAAGGCTTTGAGGTCCGGGCCGGTGAGCACTCTCTTCTCGGGGTGCTCGACCATGCCGACCAGCGTACCGCAGAGACTCTCTGCAGCTTTCACAGAGATTATTTGCAGAATATCTCTGCAATCGATACTTTAGTTCAAGAGGGCGCCAGCGGGCGCCGGGACGCTCGGGGGTCGAGATGCGAAAAAAACTGTTCGGGAGGCTGTTACTGGCCACAGGGCTGGCATTGGTGCCGTGGCTTGCGGTGCTGTGGACGACACTGCCGGACCCCTATCCGGCGCAGCACTGGCGGGTCGCCTGGGTCGGCTTCGATGCGTTGGAGATCGCCGGTCTGCTGACGTCGGCGATGCTGGTCCGGCGTAGTGACCACCGGGCGCCGCTGGCGTCAGTCGCGACAGCCGTGTTGTTGCTGGTCGACGCCTGGTTTGACGTCATGACGGCCGGGCACTACGTCGTCATCTCACTGACGCTGGCCTGCACGCTGGAACTCCCCCTGGCGGCATTGTGCGCTGTCTTCGCGCTGCGGCCGCCGATGGTGGCTTCCGTTCAAGCAACTGCGGTGCAGCGGGTGGCTGTCCATGCCTGAATCACTGGATGCCCAGATGCGGGACGAGATCGACGATCAGGTCGCGGAGGCGTTCGACGCCTACCTGGCCGACAGGTTGGCCGAACCGGGGCCACTGCGCGCGTCACTGGCATTGAGGCGCAGCACCAGGCTGGTGCTGGGCACAGTCGGATTGGGCGCACTTGCCACGGCTCTGGCACCGGACGCAAGCGCCGTCGTCTGCTGGATCTGGGGAGCGATCGCGGTGATAGATCTCGTCTGGCTGCTGACCGCACGCCGCCGTTGAGGGTCCGTGGACCGAGCCCTCGCCTGCCAGTCGATCTCACTTGGTCCATGGAGTCGGGGGCTCATAGCGACCGGCCGAACAAGGCGGAGTTGAGAGTGAAGATGTACGTCGCGCACGGGCGCTCACTCCCGTTACCAGCTCATCAGCGGATAAGCCGCTTACCCAGCGCTGCTGGTTAGTACAGAGAAGGGTCTTCGCCTCCTGCGGCCAGGAAGCCTTCTTCGAAGGACATGTGCACGCTCTCCGCACGCTGAACCGGTATCCCCCGAAGCAAGATCCGCTACGACAACCTGACGTCAGCCGTCGCCCAGGTCCTGGGGCTCAACCGGGCCAGGGTGGAGACCGACCGGTGGATCGCCTTCCGTTCACACTTCACCTTCACCGACTCCCGACTCTGCGCGGCCATCGTCTACCGCCTCACCTTCAACGAGCCCATCATCGAGACCGGCACCGTCCTACCGACTCGCCAGCACCCGAGCACGAGCCGAATCACCCACTCAGGCCAGTTGAATCATCGGGAACAGATCACGCTGACCAGAGTGAACGATGCGTAGAACGGCCCCCTGGAGAGGCTGGCAAACCAGCGATGGCCGCGGTTTCGATCGATGTGGCCGTCGTCGATGGCTTTCTGCATATTGCGGCCGAGGCCCAGGGTGTGGTCCGCCTCTTGGAAGTCACGGAAGACCGGTGTTGTGGCGAGCACCGCTTCGACGTGGAAGCCAGCCTGTTCGGCGAGGCGTGCGAGGCTGCGTCCGATGGTTGCGTGGCGGACCACTTCTGCAGTGGTGTAGCGGGTGAAGGCGCGGCTCGTCTCAAGGTCCTCGGCGTCGACAATCAGGGTGTCCCAGTCGGGCTCGGCAAGGCCGATCCGGGCGCCTGGCCGAGTTGTGCGATGGAGCTGCGTAAGAGCGTCTGCGGGATCGGCGACATGCATCAAAACTCGGTCGATCTTGGCCCGGTCCACCACGCTCGGCTCGATGGGCAGGGCGTGCACGTCACCTTCACGGACCTGCACCTGATGCAGGCTGTTCGTGTGTTCCCGGGCCTGGGCGAGCATGGCCGGGTCCCGGTCTACACCGATTACCGTGCCGCTGTCCCCGACACGACCTGCCAGCGCCGGCAGATCGGTGCCCGGGCCACACCCCACGTCCAGGACGGTCTGGCCCGCCTGGACGTCCAACAAGTCCAGCATCTGCTGCTTGTACGCACGTCCGGCGTCACCGGCAGCGACCCGCAACATGTAGGAAGCCTGGTCAGGTCGGGACACACCAAGAGTCGATGACATGCAGGCCAGTCAAACACTCGGGCTCACCGCCTGACGTCATTTCTCGTGAACACGCACGAGCGCCGAAATCACCAACTGCTGACCGAACGGGCAAACTAATACTGCCCGTTGAAGTAAGCGAAGCCGGTCTCTCCTGCACCGATCTGATCCGGCACGTGCTGCTCACCGCGTTCACCGAACCTGTTTACCTTCCGTGGCGGATGATGGGCCCATGACCGGCTCTTCGACGACGCGTCCCGTCCCGTACTGCGCGCAGTGGCAATCCGCGGATCCGGTACCGGAGTTCATCTCCGGTACCAGGCCGGCCGCCGATGATCCGCCGTGGCAGAGATCCGGGGCGGGCACCGCCCGGGAGTACGGCTTCTGGGCCCCGCGCATCTGCGGGATGGCCTGCCCGCGCGTGGCCCTGGACCGCTGGGGCCACCCCGTGCCGCTCCTGCGCGAGGCGCTGGCGGCCGGCGCCTACGTCCGCGACGGTGGGGGCCGCCCGAGCCGACGGGGCTTCGGTGCGCGCCCTGTTCGCCGCCGCCGGGGAACTGCGCGACAGCGGCGGGGACGTGTCCTGGGCCGTCGCCGGGAACGACATCTTCGGCCTCGTCCGCTCCTCCCCGCGCCTGTGACGCCGACGGGCAGGGGCGGGACGGGCGGATACCGCGGCCCCATTCCCGTACGAGCGGCGCGGGAGGCGTGAGCGTGCGTGCCATGCGACATGACCGGTTCGGCGGCCCGGAGGTCCTGAAGGAGGTCGAGGTGCCGGACCCGGTCGCGGGGCCGGGCGAGGTCGTGGTCGAGGTGGAGGCCGCCGGGGTCAACTTCGGTGACATCAAAGAGATCGCCGGTGAACTCACCGAGGGACCGTACGCGAGGAAAGGACCCCTGCCGCACATCCCCGGCATGGAGGTCGTCGGCCGGACCGGGGACGGCAGACGCTGTGTCGGTTACCTCCGGCAGGGCGGATACGCGACGAAGGCCGTCGTCGCCGAACGGGACCTGGCCCCGCTGCCGCCGGAGGTCGCGGCCGGCGGGGCACTGGCGCTCCTGGTGCAGGGCCTGACGGCGTGGCACCTGCTGCGGTCGGTGGCCCGCGTGCGGCCCGGGGAGAGCGTTGTGGTCCACGCCGCCGCGGGCGGTACGGGCTCTCTCGCCGTACAGCTCGCGCGTGAGTTCGGAGCGGGACGGGTGATCGCCACGGCATCGTCCGAGGACAAGCGTGCGCTCGCGCTCGAACTCGGTGCCGACGTGGCCGTCGACGGGGAGGCGGACGGCTACCGGGAAAGAGTCGTCGACGCCAACCATGGACAGCCGGCCGACGTCATCCTGGATGCCGTCGGCGGCCCGGTCCTCGACGCCGCTGTCGGCGCGCTCGGGTACTTCGGACGCCTGGTGACCTACGGGGCCTCTTCCCGGCGGGCCGCCACGGCCATCCCACCGGCCCGGCTCGCGGTGGAGAACATCACGGTCGGCGGCTTCTGGCTCATTCCGCTCATCACCCGCGACGGGGCGGGCGGCAGGGCGCTGGAGGAACTGCTCGACCTCACGGCGCGCGGCCGTCTGCGGCCTCTGGTCGGCTCCGAGTACCCACTCGAACGCGCACGCGACGCGCATGAGGACCTCCTGAGCCGCCGGACGAAGGGCAAGCTGGTCCTCCTGCCCCGGGCCCCGTCTTCGAAGTAGCGCCGTCCGCCCCAAAGGCGGGGTCGACGGCGTCCGGTGCGCTGCGCTCGCTGCGCCTCGGCGTTTGACGCTTCGGATGCCGAGCGCTCCCGCACGGCGGAGGGTCGCCCCCGTACCGGATGTACCGGGGGCGACCCCGACAACGCCGCGCGGTGTCGTTCCGGCAGGCGAGTCACGCGACGGACAAACGGGTTGCGGTGGAAGATCGTGACGCGGACGCTTCCACCGTGAGGATGCATGCCGACCAGCTGACGGTGTCGCCCGAGACGGTGCGCGCTCTGGTGGATCAACAGTTTCCCGCGTGGCGGAGCCTGCCGGTCAGGAGTGTCGCGGCGGGAGGAACCGACAACGCCGTCTTCCGTGTGGGCGACCGGTTCGCGGCTCGGTTCCCTCTGGTGTCTGTGGACGTCGAGTCGAAGCGGCGCTCGCTGGAGTCCGAGGCCGAAGCGGCTCGCGAACTGGTGGGCCGCACTCGTTTCGCCGTGCCCGCGCCGGTCGCGCTCGGTGAACCCGGGGCCGGGTACCCGCTTCCGTGGTCGGTGCAGACATGGCTGCCCGGCACCGTGGCCGTCGACGAGGATCCGGGCGCGTCATCGGCGTTCGCGCGTGACCTGGCCGATCTCATCGGCGACCTGCGCGCGATCGACACGCGTGGCCGCGTGTTCGCCGGGACGGGCCGAGGAGGCGATCTGCGGTCGCACGACGCGTGGATGGAGACCTGTTTCAGGCACAGTGAGCGACTTTTGGATGTGGCCGCGCTCCGCCGTATCTGGGCGACGTCGCGCGTTCTGCCGCGCGGTGCGGCCGAGGACGTCATGGCCCATGGTGATCTGATTCCGGGCAATGTGCTCGTGTCCGCCGGTCGGCTCGCGGGGGTTCTCGATGTCGGAGGGGCCGGGCCCGCTGACCCTTCGCTGGATCTCGTGAGCGCGTGGCATCTGCTCGAAGCGGGTCCGCGGCGGATGCTCCGGGCTCACCTGGGCAGCGACGATCTCGAATGGGAGCGGGGCAGGGCGTGGGCCTTCGTCCAGGCGATGGGGCTGGTCTGGTACTACGTCGAGAGCAACCCGGGCATGAGCCGGATGGGTCGACGATCCTTGGAACGCATCCTGGCGGACGCGTAGTTCGCCTCCGCGCCCGGCGTCCCTACCCGCGAGTAGAGACGGTGCCGGCCCTCGTGCGACAGGGAAAGAAAGGCAGAGTCCCTGGTCAACGCGGGCAGTATTCTTCGCCCCTGCGCTACCTGACGGACGTCCGCGCGCCCGGTAACGTCAGCGCGTGAGCCTCTGGACTTCCCTTGAGCCCGCGTCCACCACGGTGGACCCCGGCGACACGACCACCGTGCGGCTGCGCATACGCAACACCGGTGACGTCGTCGACGAGTACCGCTTCGTTCCCGTCGGTGATGTTGCCCCGTACATCACCATCGAACCCTCATCCATCCGGCTTTTTCCGGGGACCACGGGCACCCTCCACCTCACCTTCTCGCCCCCGCGCACCCCGGACGCGATCGCAGGACCGCATCCGTACGGAGTGCAGGTCGTCCCGACGGAGCAGTCGGGCGCCACCACGGTCGTCGAGGGCAACGTCAGCTTCACCCCGTTCACGGAGGTGAGGACCGAGCTGGTCCCGCCGACCGTGAAGGGATGGTTCCGCGGCCGGCCCAAGCTGGCCATCGACAACCTCGGCAACACCCGCCTCACCGCCTCCCTCGCCGGCAGCGACAACGGCGATTCGCTCTCGTACGAACTGTTTCCCGCCAGTGTGCAGATCGAGCCGGGCCGCGCCGCGTTCGTGGACGCGAGGCTCAAGCCCCGGCGGATCATCTGGTTCGGCCCGAAACAGGAACGGCCTTACGCGCTGGGCCTGCAACGATCGGGTACGGCTCGGCTCGATACGGAGGGGACGTACGTACAGCGGGGCCTCCTGCCCCTCTGGCTCGCCACCGTGCTCAGCGGCGTCCTCGCGCTGGCGATCGCCCTCACCGTGCTCTGGTTCGCCTATCAGCCCTCGGTGCGCACCCTCGCGCAGGAGCAGCCGCAGTCGGTCGCCGCCCACGCGATTCCCACGACGGAGCCGTCGAAGCCGCCGACTCTGCCCACCGCGGAGGCGCCCGCCGCCGCGCCCAGCGCCCCCGTGCCGGAGTCCCCGGCCGAGGAGAAGGACGGCGGGAAGCCGGGCGGCGGCGAGGAGAAGGAGGAGCCGGCCGAGACGGTCGAGAACACCGCGGCGGTCGCCGTGACCAAACTGAACGAGCGGACACCGGGCCGGCACATCTGCTACCGGGCCTATGTACGGGGCACCGGCTGGCAGGACCCGGTGTGCGACGGGCTCACGTCGGGCACGGAGGGACAGGACCGGCCCCTCGAGAGCATCAACATCGCGGTGTCCGGCACGAACGGCATGGCCGCCAACGGGTACATCGAGAACACGGACTGGGAGCCGAAGTGGAAGGGCGCCGAGAACCTCAAGGACGTGTACATCGGCACCCCGGACCAGGAGGCGTTCATGCGGGGGCTGGCGATCAGCGTCGGTGAGGGAAGCGTCTGTGTCACCGCGCGGGTCCACACCCAGGAATGGCAGCAGAAGGCGTGCTCCGATCCCGGCGGTTACAAGTTCGGCGGCACCTTGATCAAGGATCTGTCCCTTGAGGCCTTCAAGCTCATCGTGTGACGGCCGGAGGCCGGAGAGCGGACGATCCGTGCGGCACATGAGCTGAGTGTCCGAGGCCGTCGGAGCGGAGCGGCGGGGCGCGCGATCGCCGGTCGGCCCCGCGGTGGGCCGGAGCGCTCGCCGGACACCGCACTCCGTCGCGGCCCGCCGCGCGGACGCCCCGCCGGAGCCGTTCCGGCGGGGCCTCGTCGCATCGGCGGGCCGCGCGGTGCTGTCGCGCTCAGCGGCCGGAGCCGTCCGCGCCCGGCATCACCGGCCCGATGCCGGTTCCGGCGAGCCAGTCGCGGATCAGCCCGGCGGTGGCGGCGGCGTGCTCGTTGGTGAGGGTGAAGTGGTCGCCGGGGGTGGTCAGGGTGGTCGTGACGCAGGGCAGCTCCGTGCGCCACCGCTCCGGTGCCGGATCCGCGCCGGGCGGCGCCGGGAGCGGGTCGGAGGCGCGCAGGAGCAGCGTCGGGAAGGGCACGGGGCCGGGCGTCCAGGTGTGCAGGAGGTCCACGGTCCAGGCGTAGGCGGACAGGTGCGCGGCGGTGTAGCCGCCGGCCTGCCGCTCCCGTTCGTACAGGGCGTGCCAGAGGTGGGGCCGCAGCGACGCGGCGGCGGGGGTGTCCAGGCCGTAGGTGTCCAGGAGGACGACGGCGCGTACCGGTGTGCCGTGGGCGGCGAGGTACCGGGCCGTCTCGTGGGCGAGGATGCCGCCGGAGGAGGTGCCGAGCAGGACGACGGGCGCGCCGTCGGCCGTGCCGTCCGTGCCGGGGGCGCCGGGGGCGCCGGGGGCGCCGTCGGCACCGGAGGCGACGGCCCCGGCCAGCCCGGCGACGAGCGCCTCCCGCGTGGCGGGCAGCGGCTCGTCGGGGCCGAAGCCCGGTGGGGTCAGGCAGGAGATGGACCAGTCGTCCGGGAGGGACCCGGCGAGCGTGAAGTACGTGTGCGGTCCGGTCAGCGGCACGACAGGCGCCACGCACACCAGGCGGGTGCCGGTGCCGCCCGCGGTGAGCCGGTCCACGACGGGCGGCACGGGCTCGGCGCTTCTCGGTCGCAGGGCCGCGAGTCCGCGCAGCAGCGTGCCCGCCTCGTCGAGGCGGCCGGCCCGTACGGCGTCCCGGTGCAGGCGGGTGACCAGGTCGTCGGGCACGCCGTCGGTGGGGGCGGTGTCCTCCTGTCCGTCGGAGTCGGGCGCGGAGTCGAGGAGTTCGAGCAGGTGGTCGGCGAGGGCGGCCGGGGTCGGACGGGTGAGGACGACGGTGCTGGGCAGGGCCGTACCGGTGGCCGCGGCCAGCCGGTTGCGCAGGTCGACGGCGGCCAGCGAGTCCGTTCCCGCGTCGCGGAACGCCGTGTGCTCGCCCACCGCGTCCGCCGAGGTGTGGCCCAGCGTCGCCGCCGCCTCGCCCCGTACGAGATCCAGCACCAGTTGCCGCCGCCGCGGGCCCGTGGCGTCCCGCAGCCGCGCCCGGAATCCGCCGCCGTCGGCCGCCGGTGCGGCGGCGGCCCCGGCCGGGTGCCGCGCCTCGGCGAGTTCGCCGAGGAACGGGCTCGGGCGGGCCGCGGTGAAGACGGGCAGGTAGCGCTCCCAGTCGATGTCGGCGAGCGTCAGCACGGTCTCGCCGTCGTGCAGGGCTCGGGCGAGTGCGGCCAGTGCGGGTTCGCTGTCGAGGAACGACACCCCGCTGCGGGCGAGTTGGTCGCTGTCGTGCCCGCTCATCGCGGCGCGCAGGGCCTGCCAGGGGCCGAACGAGACCGCCGTCGCCGGGGCGCCGCGCGCGCGGCGCCGCGACGCCAGCGCCTCCAGATAGGCGTTGGCCGCCGCCTGCGCGGCGTGCCGCCCGCTGCCCCAGGTGCCCGCGACCGACGAGAACAGCACGAACGCGTCGAGGTCGGCGTCGTCGAGGAGCGCGTCGAGGTGTTCGGCGCCCGCGACCTTCGCCCGCACCGTGGCGTCGAGGTGCGCGGGGTCGGCGGTCGCGAGGGGTTCGAGCGCGCCCGAACCCGCCGTGTGCACCACGGCGCGCACGGGCCCGCCGTCGGCCGCGAGCCGTTCCAGCAGCGCGGCGACGGCCTCCCGGTCGGTCAGGTCGCAGGCCACCACCTCGGCGGTCGTGCCGAACGCGGTCAGCTCCGCGACGAGTTCGGCCGCGCCGGGCCCGTCGGGGCCGCGCCTGCTGGTCAGTACCAGGCGTTCGGCGCCCTGCCGGGCCAGCCAGCGGGCGACCTGGCCGCCCACCGCGCCCGTACCGCCCGTCACCAGTGTCGTGCCGACGGGCGCCCAGGTGCCGGGGAAGCCGTCGGGCGCGGGCGCGCGGACGAGCCGACGGGCGAGAACACCGGAGGGCCGCACGGCCGTCTCGTCCTCGTCGGAGCCGGCCGCGAGCACGGCGGCGAACCGGCGGGCCGTCCCGGGGTCGAGCCGCTCCGGCAGGTCGGTCAGCCCGCCCCAGAGCGAGGGCGCCTCCAGGGCCGCGGTGCGGCCGACGCCGAGGACCATCGCCTGCCGCGGGCGGCGCACGGGGTCCGCCGGGCCGGTCGAGACCGCGCCGCGGGTCACCGCCCACAGCGGCGCCGTCGCACCGGACGCCGCCAGCGCCCGCACCAGCGCCACGGTCAGCACCAGACCGGCGGGCGCCACGTGCCCGGCGGCCGGCCGGCTCTCCTCTGCCGCCGCGAGCAGCGACACCACCCCGGTGGCGTGGCCGATCCCGGCGTCGGCGAGCCGGGCGGCCAGTACCCGCGGCAGTGTCTCCGGATCGGTGTCGCAGGGCTCCAGGGCCACGCGGCGCACCTCGGCGCCGTGCGCGGTCAGGGCGGCCCGTACGTCCGCGTCCCGCGCCTCGTCGGCGGTGGCCGTCACCACCAGCCAGGTCCCGGTGAGCCGCGGGAGGGCGGCGGGGAGCCGCAGGGCGCGCCAGCCGGTGCGGTAGCGCCAGCCGCCGGTGAGGGACTCCTGCCCGCGCCCGCGGTGCCACGCCGACAGCGCCGGGAGGACGGCGCCGAGCGCGCCCTCGCCTCCGGCGTCCAGCCCGATGAGCGCGGCCACCGTGCCGGTGTCCTGCCGCGTCACCGCTTCCCACAGCGGTGCGTCGGCCTCCCCGGTGCGCGCGGCCGGGCCGCCGGGGACGGCAGGTGCGCTCCAGTACGACGCGCGCTGGAACGCGTACGTCGGCAGGTCGACCCGTCGGGCGCCGGGGAACACGGCGCGCCAGTCGACCGGCACGCCGTGGGCGTGTGCCTCGCCGAGCGCGCGCAGCAGGCGGTCCCGGCCGCCCTCGTCACGGCGCAGGGTGCCGAGGGTGACGGCGCGGCTGCCCGCGTTCTCGATGATCGCGCTGGTGCCGACGGCGAGCACCGGGTGCGGGCCGACCTCGATCAGTACGCCGTAGCCCTCGTCGAGCAGGCCCGCGGCCGTCCCGGCGAAGGACACGGTCTGCCGCAGGTTCCGGTACCAGTAGCGGGCGTCCAGCCCCGCGGTGTCCAGCCGGGTGCCGGTCACGGTGGAGTGGAACGGCACCGCGGAGGCGCGGGGGGCGACCGGTGCCAGCAGCTCCAGCAGCTCCTGTTCGATCTCGTCGATGTGCGCGGAGTGGGCGGCGAAGTCCACGCCGGACAGCCGCCAGCGCATCACTCCGGCCTTGGACAGGCGGCGTTCGACCCGGTCGAGCGCGTCCGGGTCGCCGGACAGGGTGAGGGTTCCCGGCCCGTTCACCGCCGCGACCGACACCGTGCCCGGCGCGTCGTCCGGCGCGTCGGCCGCCGCCTCTTCGAGCAGTTCGCGCACCCGCTCGGGCGACGCCAGCACCGACATCATGGCGCCGCGCCCGGACAGCCGCCCGCGGATGAGGCGGCTGCGCAGCGCCACCACGCGCGCGCCGTCGTCCAGCGACAGGGCGCCGCAGGCGCAGGCCGCGGCGACCTCGCCCTGGGAGTGGCCGACCACGGCGTCCGGTGCGACGCCGTACGAGCGCCACACCGCGTCGAGGCCCAGCATGACCGTCCACAGGACGGGTTGCAGCACGTCGGGGCGGCCCTCCATGGGAGGGGCGTCCGGGGCGCCGCGCAGTACGTCGGTGACGGACCAGTCGACGTAGGGGGCCAGGGCCGCCTCGCACGCGGCGACGCGGGCGGCGAACACGGGCGAGCTGTCGAGGAGTTCGGCCCCCATGCCGGGCCAGGCCGCGTCCTGGCCGGGGAAGACGAAGACGACCGGGCGGCGTTCGGGCGCCGTCCCGCGCAGGATGTTCGGGTCGGGAGCGCCCGAGGCCAGCGCCGCCAGACTCGCGCGCAGCGCGGCGCGGTCCTCGCCGACGAGTACCGCCCGGTGCTCGAAGCCCGCGCGGGTGGTCGCCAGTGAGTACCCGATGTCGGCGGGGCGCGGGCCGGGGCGGTCGTCCGCGTACGCGAGGAGCTTCGCGGCCTGGGCGCGCAGCGCGTCCTGCGACCGGCCCGCGAGCGGCCAGGCCGTGGGGCCGTCGGGCGCGTCACGGTGCGGCGTCGTCCCTTCCGGCGGCGGCTCGGGGGTGGACTCCGCCGCCGGGGCCTGCTCCAGCACGGCGTGCGCGTTGGTCCCGCTCATGCCGAACGCCGAGACCGCGTACCGTCTCGGCCGCCCCAGGTCCGGCCAGGGCGTCGGCTCCGTGATCAGGCTGATCTCGCCCGCGTCCCAGTCGACGCGCGAGGACGGCTCGTCGGCGTGCAGGGTCCGCGGCAGCCGGTCGTGCCGCAGCGACAGCACCGCCTTGATGACGCCCGCGATGCCCGCCGCGGCCTGGGTGTGCCCGATGTTGGACTTGACCGAGCCGACCAGCAGCGGCGGGTTGCCGCCCCGGTCCCGGCCGTACGTCGCCAGCAGCGCGTGCGCCTCGATCGGGTCGCCCAGCGCCGTGCCGGTGCCGTGCGCCTCGATCGCGTCGACATCGCGGGGGCGCAGGCCGCTGTTGGCCAGGGCCTGGCGGATGACGCGCTGCTGGGCGGGGCCGCTCGGGGCGGTCAGCCCGTTCGACGCGCCGTCGGAGTTGACCGCGGACCCGCGCACCACGGCCAGCACCGGGTGTCCGTCGCGCAGGGCGTCCGACAGCTTCGCCAGTACCACCAGGCCGGCGCCCTCGGCGATGCCCATGCCGTCCGCCGACTCCGCGAAGGCCTTGCAGCGCCCGTCGGGCGCCACCACCCGGTGCCTGCTCAGCGACACCAGGATGTCGGGTGCGGCCAGCACCGTCGCGCCGCCCGCGAGGGCGAGGGTGCTCTCCCCCGAGCGCAGCGACTGGCAGGCCAGGTGCAGGGCGACCAGGGACGCCGAGCAGGCGGTGTCGACGGTCACGGCGGGCCCGCCCAGGCCGAGCGCGTAGGCGAGGCGGCCCGACAGCACGCTGGGCATCGTGCCGGTGATCTGGTAGCCGTCGGTGTCCTGGGAGGCTCCCGTGCCGTACTGCTGCGAGGTCGCCGACACGAAGGTGCCGGTCATGGTGGAGCGCAGCGACGCGGGGTCGAGGCCGGCGCTTTCGATGCTTTCCCAGGCGAGTTCCATCAGGATGCGCTGCTGCGGGTCCATCGCGCTCGCCTCGCGCGGGGAGATGCCGAAGAACCCGGCGTCGAACTCGTCCGCGCCGTCGAGGAAGCCGCCGCCCGTGGTGTACGTGTGGCCGGGGCGCGCCGGGTCGGGGTGGTACAGGCCCGGGTCCCAGCCCCGGTCGGCGGGCAGCGGCGAGACGACGTCCGCGCCCGAGGCCAGCACCTCCCACAGTTCCTCGGGCGTGCGGACGCCGCCGGGGAAGCGGCAGCTCATGCCGATGACGGCGATGGGTTCGGCGCCGTCATCGGCGCTGTTCGCGCGCGCCGACGGTGCGTGGCTCCGCCGCGGCCCGGTGGCCGCCGCGTCGCCGGCCAGTGCGTCGTACAGGCGGGCGGCCAGGCTCTCCGGTGTCGGATGGTCGTAGACGAGGGTGGAGGGCAGGCTGAGGCCGGTGCGTCCGCGCAGGGCGTGCCGCAGCTGCTCGGACGTCAGGGAGTCGAAGCCCATGTCCTTGAACGCGCGCCCGGCCCCGACGCGGCTCGCGTCCGGGTGGCCGAGGACGGCCGCGACCTGCTCGCGCAGCAGCCGGAGCAGCGTGCCCCGCGCCTGGTCGGGCGCCAGTGCCAGCAGCCGGTCGCGCAGCCCGGCCGCCGCGTCGGCCCCGGCGGCCGGGTCGGCCCCGGCGGCCGGGTCGGCCCCGGCGGCCGGGTCGGCCCCGGCGGCCGGGTCGGTCAGCGCCGCCGGGCGCCGCGCCGACGCCTCGCGGGCCTCGGGGAGTTCGGCGAACAGGGCGGTGGGGCGCAGGGCGGTGGCCGTGGGCAGGTACCGGTCCCAGTCGATGTCCGCGACCACCGACGTGGCGCGGTCCTCGCACAGCGCCGACTCCAGTGCCAGCAGCGCGGCCTCGGGCGCCATCGGGGCCAGGCCCGCCCGGCGCAGGGGCTCCAGCACGGCGGGGTCGGCGGCCATCCCTGCGTCGGCCCACGAGCCCCAGGCCACCGAGGTGGCGGGCAGTCCTTCGGCGTGCCGCCGCTCGGCCAGCGCGTCCAGGAAGGCGTTGGCGGCGGCGTAGTTGCCCTGCCCGGCCGAGCCCGCGACACCGACGAGCGAGGAGAACAGGACGAACGCGTCGAGTTCCGCGTCCCGGGTCAGCTCGTCCAGGTGGACGGCGGCGTCCGCCTTCGCGCGCAGGACCGCCGCGAGGCGGCTCGGGGTCAGGGCGTCGAGCGGGCTGTCGTCGAGTACCCCGGCCGTGTGCACCACGGCGGACAGCGGCGCCTCCCGGGGGACGCGCGCCAGTACGGCCGCGAGCGCTGCCCGGTCGGAGACGTCGCACGCCTCCACGGTGACCTCGGCGCCCCGCCCGCTCAGTTCGGCGCACAGCTCGGCGGCGCCCGGCGCGTCCTTGCCGCGCCTGCTGACCAGCAGCAGGCGCCCGGCGCCCCGGCGCACCAGCCAGCGCGCGGTAGCGGCGCCCAGCGCGCCCGTGCCGCCGGTGACCAGCACCGTGCCGCGCGGCGTGAACGGCGGGCCCGTACGGGTCGCGTCCGCCGCCGCCCGGCGCACGAGGCGGCGGCCCAGGACGCCCGACTCCCGTACGGCGAGCTGGTCCTCCGCGACGGCGGGGGTGCCGGGCGGTGTGGCGGCGCCGGTCAGCGCGGCCGCGAGCCGTGCGCAGAGGCGGTCGTCCGCGAGCATCGGCGCGTCGACCAGTCCGCCCCAGCGATGCGGGTGTTCGCGCGCCGCCACCAGGCCGAGCCCCCATACGGCGGCCTGTTCGGGCGCGGTGACCCGTTCACCGCCGTGCACGGCGACGGCGCCGCTGGTCGCGCACCACAGGGGCGCGTCCACGTCGGCGTCGCCCAGGGCCTGGACCAGCGCGAGGGTCCTGGCGGTGACGTCGTGTACGCCGCCGGGGCCCGTCGGGCGGCCGAGCGCGGCCGTCAGCGACAGCACCCCGGCGAACGGGGCCGCCCCGGAGGGCAGTCGGCGCACGGCCGACGCCAGCTCCGCCCGCTCCACCGTGTCCGTCTCCAGCACCCGCGTGCCGGGCGGGAACGCGGCGGCCACCGAGCGGGTCCACGCGTCGGCCGCCCCGCCGGGCGGGACGACGAGCAGCCACGGGCCGGTGGTGGCCGGGGCGGCGTCGACCGCCGCCGGGAGCGGCTGCCACCTGACCTCGTAGCGCCAGGCGTCCGCGGACCGGCCGAGGCTGCCCCGGTGCCAGGAGGCCAGCGCGGGCAGCACGGTGTCGACGGCGGTGGCGTCCACGTCGAGCCAGGACGCCAGTGCCGCGCCGTCCTCCCGCTCCACCGCCGCCCAGAAGCCGGCGTCGGCGGTGTCCTGCCGGGCGCCCCGCGGCTCCGGGACGGGCGGGGGCGCGGTCCAGAACCGCTCGCGCTGGAAGGCGTACGTGGGCAGGCCGATCACCGCGGCGCCGGTGGGGGCGAGGACGGTCCGCCAGTCCGGTCCCGCCCCGCGCACGTGCAGGGCGGCCAGTGCGGTGGCGGTGGTCAGCTCCTCGTCGCGGTCGCGGCGCAGCAGGGGGACGGCCAGCGCGGTGGAGGCGTCGGGGAGGCAGTCCCCGGCCATGCCGGACAGCGTCGCGTCCGGGCCGATCTCGACGAACGTGCGCGCGCCCGCGTCGTGCAGGGCGGTGACGGCGTCGGCGAAGCGCACGGCGTCCCTGGCGTGCGCGACCCAGTGTCCGGGTGAACTCAGGGCGTCGGCCACGGGCCGTCCGGTGAGGGTGGAGACGACGGGCAGGCGCGGCGGGGAGAAGGTCAGGCCCTCCAGCACGGCACGGAACTCCGTCAGCATCGGTTCCATCAGCGGGGAGTGGAACGCGTGGCCGACCCGCAGGCGCCTGGTCCTGCGGCCCTGTGCGGCGAACCGTTCCGCGAGCCGTGTCACGGTCCGCTCCTCGCCCGCCAGGACCACCGAGCGGGGCCCGTTGACGGCGGCGAGGGAGGCGTGTGCCTCGTACCCGGCGAGCGAGCGGAGCGCCTCGTCCTCGGTCGCCTGGACGGAGATCATGGCGCCGCCGCCGGGCAGCGCCTGCATCAGCCTGCCGCGCGCGGCGACCAGCGCGCAGGCGTCGGGCAGGGACAGCACCCCGGCCACGTGCGCGGCGGCGATCTCGCCGACGGAGTGCCCGGCGAGGAGGTCGGGCCGTACGCCCCACGACTCCAGCAGCCGGTGGAGGGCCACTTGCAGCGCGAACAGGGCGGGCTGGGCGTAGCCGGTCCGCCGCAGCGGCCCGGCCGAATCGCCGTGCGCCGCGTCGCCGTGCGCCGAATCGCTGTCCGCCGCGTCGCCGTGCGTTCCGGCGTTCTCCGGTCCGGCGTTCTCCGGTCCACTGCCGTCCGGTCCGGTGCCGTCAGTGCTACTACCGTCCGTGCCACTGCCGTCCGGGCCACTGCCGTCCGCGCAGGACTCGCCGCCGTCGCCCAGGACGAGGTCGCGCAGCGAGCGGTCCAGCAGCGGCGAGAGGAGGTCGCACACCTCGTCGAACGCGGCGGCGAAGACGGGGTGGCGCGCGTACAGCGCGCGGCCCATGCCGGGACGCTGGGAGCCCTGGCCCGAGAAGAGGAACGCCACCGCGCCGCACTCCCCGGCCTCCGCCCGCACGACCCCGGCGCCGGGTCGGTCCTCGGCGAGGGCCGTCAGACCGGCGAGGAGTTCGCCGCGCGCGCCGCCCACCACGGCGGCGCGGTACGGGAGATGGGACCGCGTGGTCGCCAGGGAGAGCGCGATGTCGGCCGGGGCGGCGTCGGGCCGCGCGGCGACGTGCGCCGCCAGCCGGGCGGCCTGCGCCCGTAGCGCCGGCTCGGTCCGGCCGGACAGCACCCACGGCACGGCGGGCGCGCCGGACACCGGGGGCGCCGCCCGCGTGGCGGCGGGCACACCCGGCCGCGGGGCGGGCGCCGCCGGGGCGGGCGTCTCGGGGGCCTGCTCCAGGATGACGTGCGCGTTGGTGCCGCTGATGCCGAACGACGACACCCCGGCCCGGCGCGGCCGGCCGGTCTCGGGCCAGGCCACGCGCGCGGCCAGCGGCTCGACGGCGCCCGAGTCCCAGTCGACGTGCGACGACGGCGTGTCCAGGTGGAGTGTGCCGGGCAGTACGCCGTGGCGCATCGCCTCGACCATCTTGATGACCCCGGCGACACCGGCCGCCGCCTGCGTGTGCCCGATGTTGGACTTCACGGACCCCAGCAGCAGCGGCCGTCCCGCCGCCCGGCCGCGCCCGTACGTCGCCAGCAGCGCCTGCGCCTCGATCGGGTCGCCGAGCCGGGTGCCGGTGCCGTGGCCCTCCACCGCGTCCACGTCGGCGGGGACCAGCCCGGCACCGGCCAGCGCCTGCCCGATCACCTGCTGCTGCGCGGCGCCGCTCGGCGCGGTCAGTCCGTTCGACGCGCCGTCGGAGTTGACCGCGGAGCCGCGCACGACGGCGAGGACGCGGCGGCCGTTGCGGCGGGCGTCGGAGAGCCGCTCCAGCACCAGCATGCCGACGCCCTCGCCCCAGCCGGTGCCGTCCGCGGCGTCGGCGTACGCCTTGCAGCGGCCGTCGGGGGCCAGGCCGCCCAGCCGGGCGAACTCCACGAAGATGCCCGGCTCGGACATCACCGTCACGCCTCCGGCGAGCGCCAGCGCGCACTCCCCTGAGCGCAGCGCCTGGGCCGCCAGGTGCAGCGCCACCAGCGACGAGGAGCACGCCGTGTCGACCGTGAGCGCGGGCCCGCGCAGCCCCAGGGCGTACGCGACGCGGCCGGACAGCACGCTCGGTGTAGTGCCGGTCAGCCGGTGGCCCTCCTCGTCGGCCGAGTCCTCGTGCAGCCGGGGGCCGTAGTCCTGCGCCATGGCGCCCACGAAGACGCCGGTCCTGGTGGACCGGAGGGACGACGGGGCGATGGCGGCCCGTTCGACGGCCTCCCAGGCGACCTCCAGCGCGAGGCGCTGCTGCGGGTCCATCGTCACGGCCTCGCGCGGCGCGATGCCGAACATCGCCGCGTCGAAGTCGCCCGCGTCGTAGAGGAATCCGCCCTGTCCGCCCGCCGCGAGTACCTCCGGCGCCCAGCCGCGGTCGGTGGGCAGGGCGGATTCCTCTACGACG
>NZ_QQNA01000120.1 GCF_003346515.1 Streptomyces corynorhini | reverse complement strand
GCCCGCACCCCAATACGAACCTCCCCAACCCCCAACTCCCGCCGCTCCACCGGGCACAGAGCCAGCCCCTCCAACGTCCCCTTCTCAACAATGTCCAACCGCCACGACGACTCACCCACCGGAACCGGCAACGCACGGTCCAGGCCGGCACGGCCCAGGCGGGGCACGAAGACCGTGCCGTTCCGCAGAGCGGCCTCCGGCTCGCCCTCACCCAGCGCACCGCTCAGGGCGGACCAGGACTCCGCCGCGTCGTCCAGGTCGAGCAGTCCGAACCGCTCAGGGTTCTCCGCACGCGCCGCCCGCACCAGACCCCACACCGCGGCCAGTACCGGATCGGCCGGGGTGTCGTCAAACGAGACGGCGCCCTGCGTGACGAACACGAGGCGAGAGCCGTCGAACTGCTCGTGCGCCAGCCACTCCTGCACGCGGCTCAGGACGCTCGCGGTGAGGTCGTGCGCGGCTGCCTCGTCGGCGTGTCCCTCGGGCCGCCGTACCTGCAACAGGACCTCGGTTCCGGGCTGGACGGCGACGCCGGTCAGTTCCTTTGAGAGATCTTGCAGATGCGCCCGGTTGCCGCTGACGGTCTGTACGCGGCCGAGATCATCCGCAGCGGCTACGGCCGGGGCAGGGATCCAGTCGGTCTGATACAGGTGCTCGACGCCACCCGCGCCACCTATCGCACGCAGATCACCCGGCACCTCCCGCAACGTCAACGACTTCACCGACGCCACCGGACCACCGGAACCATCCGCCACCTCCAGCGCCACCACACCCTCGCCCAACACCGTCAACCGAACCCGCAACACCCCCGCACCCGAACCCCACAACGACACACCCGACCACTCAAACGGCAACCGCGCACCCCCCTCACCGATCACCGACGTAAACATCACCCCATGCAACGCCGCATCCAACAAGGCCGGATGTACCGCAAACCCGCCACCCGACACACCCTCGGGCAGAGCTACCTCAGCGAACACCTCACCACCACGACGCCACACACTCCGCAACCCACGGAACACCGGACCATACGACAACCCCAACCCCGCAAACCGCTCATACGCCCCCTCCACCGACTCCGCCACCGCACCCCGAGGCGGCCACACCCCAAAATCAAACCCGTCAACCGGACGCGTACCGGTGTCCGCCGCGAGGGCGCCTGTCGCGTGCAGCGTCCACACCTCGGAGTCCGGCGCCGCGTCGTCACGCGAATGGATCTCCAGCAGACGCCGACCGGCCTCATCCTCGACGCCCACCCGCACCTGAACCCGTACACCGCCGCGGTCGGGCACGACCAGCGGCGCCACGATGGTCAGATCCTCCACCCGGTCGCAGCCCACCTCCTCGCCCGCACGCAACCCCAGCTCCAACAGACCCGTCCCCGGGAACACCACCGCACCACCGACGACATGATCCGCCAGCCACCCCACACTGCCCGCCGACAGACGACCCGTCAGCAGCACACCATCCCCACCGGCCAACTGCACCGCCGCACCCAACAACGGATGGCCCGCAGCTCCCAGCCCCACCAGCCCCAGATCGCCGGTGTGCCGCGACGTGACGCCCGGCCAGAAGCGGCGCCGCTGGAAGGCGTACGTCGGCAGATCCACCGATACCGCTCCAGCGGCATGGGCCCCGCCGAAGACGGCGGCCCAGGAAAGGGCGGCACCTCGGGTGAACAGTTCCGCCGCTGCCGCGAGCAGGGAGGTGACTTCGGGACGGTCCTTACGCAGGGACGGCACCAGCAGAGAGGTGTGATCGTCCTGGTCGAGGCATCCCTGGGCCAACGCCGTGAGCGTGCCGTCGGGGCCGGCCTCCACGAACCGCGTCACACCCTGTCCGGCAAGCGCGCGCACAGCGTCGGCGAAACGCACCGTCTGCCGGACATGCCGCACCCAGTACTCCGGGTCGGTCAACTCCGCGGCAGTGACCAACTCGCCGGTCACCGTCGACACCACAGGGAACGCCGCCTGGCCATAGGTCAGCTGCTCCGCCACGGCACGGAACTCCGCCAGCATCGGTTCCATCAAAGGCGAGTGGAAGGCGTGGCTGACCCGCAGAGCCGTGACCTTGCAGTCCAGACTCCGGAAGTGTGCCGCCACCTCCTCGACAGCGTCCACCTCGCCCGACACGACCACAGAACGCGGACCGTTGACCGCCGCGACACCCACCCGAGCCGCATCCAGCAGAGGCCGTACCTCGTCCTCACCGGCCTGGAGCGCGACCATCGCACCCCCCTCGGGCAGCGCCTGCATCAGCCTGCCTCGTGCCTCCACCAGACGGCAGGCATCCGACAGCGACCACACCCCGGCCACATGCGCGGCAGCGATCTCACCGATCGAATGCCCGGCCAGTACGTCCGGGCGCACGCCCCACGACTCAAGCAGCCGGAACAGAGCCACTTCCAGCGCGAACAGCGCGGGCTGCGCGAACTCGGTCCGATTCAACCGGTCGGCATCCGCGTCCTCATCGAGGACAACGCTCTTGAGGGAGAAGGGGAGTTCCGCGTCGACCGCGTCAAACGCCTCCGCGAAGACCGGATACGTCGCGTACAACTCCCGGCCCATCCCGACACGCTGCGCGCCCTGACCGGCGAACACTACGGCGAGCCGACCACCGCTCTGCACCGTGTTCCGGACCACACCCGAAGCATCCCGCCCCTCGGCAAGCGCCCTCAGCCCCTCCAACAACTCATCCCGGCCCGCCGCCAGAACAACAGCCCGGTCATCAAGCACAGCCCGCGTCGTGGCCAGAGACAGAGCCACCTCACCCAGACCAAGCTCCGGACGACCCGCAACAAACTCAGCCAACCGGCCAGCCTGCGCAGCCAACCCGTCCCCAGCAGCCGACAACACCCACGGCACCACACCCACAGCCACGTCGTGGCCTACCAACGGAGCCTCGGCCGACACCTCCACGGGCTCATCCACCGGGGCCTGCTCAAGAATCACGTGGGCGTTGGTCCCGCTGATACCGAACGACGACACACCCGCGCGGCGGGGGCGGTCGAGCGACGTCTGCTCCCAAGCCATGTTCTCGGAGAGGAGACGGACGTCGCCCGCCGACCAGTCCACGTGGGAGGACGGCTCATCGGCATGCAAGGTCCGGGGCAGCACACCGTGGCGCATCCCCATCACCATCTTGATCACACCACCCACACCGGCAGCAGCCTGCGCGTGACCCACGTTCGACTTCAACGACCCGAGCCACAGCGGACGCTCACGGTCCTGCCCGTAGGTCGCCAGGAGCGCCTGCGCCTCGATCGGGTCACCCAACGGGGTACCCGTACCATGCGCCTCGACCGCATCCACATCCGCAGGCGACAGACCCGCACCCGCCAGCGCCTGCCGGATCACCCGCTGCTGCGAAGGACCATTCGGAGCCGTCAGACCATTCGACGCACCATCCTGGTTGACGGCGGATCCCGCCACCACGGCCAGCACTTCGTGCCCGTGACGCCGTGCGTCCGACAGCCGCTCCACCACCAGCAGGCCCACACCCTCGGCCCACGCCGTACCATCCGCGCCATCCCCGAACGCCTTGCACCGGCCATCCACCGCAAGCCCCCGCTGCTGCGAGAACTCGACGAAGGTGTCCGGCGTCGACATCACGGTCACACCACCGGCAAGCGCGAGATCGCACTCACCCGAACGCAGCGCCTGAGCCGCCAAGTGCAGCGCGACGAGCGACGAAGAACACGCCGTGTCCACCGTCACCGCAGGCCCCTCGAACCCGAACGTATACGCGATACGCCCCGACACCACACTGCCGGTGTTACCCGTGAGCAGGTAGCCGTCGGCGCCTTCGGACGTTCCACGGAATGCGCTGCCGTAGTCCTGGGCCATGGCGCCCGCGAAGACGCCGGTACGGCTGCCGCGCAGGGTGGCCGGGTCGATACCGGACCGCTCCAGGACCTCCCAGGACGTCTCCAGCAACAGACGCTGCTGGGGATCCATGGCAAGCGCCTCACGCGGCGAAATACCAAACAGCCCCGAATCGAACTCAGCGGCCTCGTAGAGGAAGCCACCGTCGCGGACGTACACCCGGCCCGGCGTGCCCGGCTCGGGATCGTAAAGACCCTCCAGGTCCCAACCACGATCAGTCGGGAAGCCGCCTATCGCGTCCCCACCCTCACTGACCAGACGCCACAAGTCCTCCGGAGAACCCACCCCACCCGGGAACCGGCACGCCATACCCACGATCACGATCGGATCCTCGCCCACGACGGACGGCACCAGCGGAAGACCGTCGGCGACGGACTCACCCTCACCGACCAGCTCCGACTTGATGTGGCGGATCAGGGCGGCCGGTGTCGGGTGGTCGAAGATGAGGGTGGCGGGGAGGCGCAGACCTGTGGCCGCGTTCACTCGGTTGCGCAGTTCCACCGAGGTCAGCGAGTCGAAGCCCAGCTCCTTGAAGGTGTGCTCGGTCCCGATGTCGGCGCTGGAGGCGTGGCCGAGGACGCCGGCCGCGGCGCCTTGGACCAGGTCCCCGACGATCCGGTCCTGGTCGGCGGCCACAGCAGCGGCAAGCCGCGCTCGCAGATCCTGCCGAGTCCCCCCGACACCCGCTTCCACCCTCCTACGGGCCCGTCCGCGCACCAGTGCACGCAGCAGCGCGGGAACCTCTTCGGAGCCTCGCCCACGAAGACCAGCCAGGTCGAGATCGATGGGAAGCACCGACGCGCGCTCCGTCGCAGACCCACGAGCAAGAGCGGCGTCCAGCAGCGCCAGACCCTTTTCAGGGGCGAGTGGACGCATACCACCACGTGCCATGCGTCGCAGGTCGGCGTCGCTCAACTCGGCGGTCATGCCCGCGCCGGGGGCCCAGGGGCCCCACGCCAGCGCGACAGCCGGCAGACCGGCGGAACGCCGGACGCCAGCAAAAGCGTCCAGGAACGCATTCGCGGCGGAGTAATTTGCCTGCCCCGCGCCACCGACCGTTCCCATGACGGAGGAGAACATGACGAACGCCGACAGATCCATATGCCGCGTCAGCTCATCGAGATGAACGACTGCGTCCACCTTCGGCCGCAGCACACGCGAAACCCGCTCTGCCGTCAACGACGACACCACACCGTCATCCAGAACACCCGCGGCATGAACCACCGCGCACAGCTCACGACCAGCGAGCAGCCTCTCCATCCCGGCGCGGTCCGCCACGTCGACCGCGGCGACCTCGACCCCCGCACCCAACTCCTCCAGCTCCGCCACCAATTGCACCGTGCCATCCGCCTCCATGCCACGACGGCTCACCAGCAACAGACGCGACACCCCATGCGTCTCCACGAGATGCCGGGCCACCAACGCGCCCAGACCACCCGTACCACCCGTCACCAACACCGTCCCACCCGCATCCAACGCAGCAGGAACCGTCAGCACAACCTTCCCGACATGACGGGCTTGCGACAGGA
>NZ_QQNA01000012.1 GCF_003346515.1 Streptomyces corynorhini | reverse complement strand
GTTTTTTCTTCAAAGGAACCTCAACCCGCCGAAGATTCGGCAGGTCGGGGTATCAACATATCTGGCGTTGACTTTTGGCACGCTGTTGAGTTCTCAAGGAACGGACGCTTCCTTTGTACTCACCCACAGAATATTTTCTGGGGCTTTCCTCCGGGCGCTTCCCTTCGGTGTTTCTTTGTTTTGTTTCCGTCTTGCGTTTCCGACTCTATCAGACTCTTTCGGCGGTGTTTCGCTTCCAGAATTCCGATGGCCTTTGGATTGGCCTTTCGGCTCCGCCTCTCGGCGCGTTCACTACTTTAGCCGAATCCTCGCCCGGCTCATAATCGAGCCGGTGGATCCGAATTTCGGCATACCGAAATCCACACCCGTAAGGGGTTGTAGCTGAATAGTGGATGGCCGCTGCGGAAGCTGCTGAACAGCAGTGCTCCGTTGAAAGCGGCTCGGACCACATTAGGCGTCCGGTCGGACCGAGTCAAGTTCGTCGGCGACGCGGAGCGTGCGGCCGATAGGGGCTCACCGACGGGTCTCCGTCGATCCAGAAGCGCCAGGGGTGCAGGATCGCGTCTCCGCCCGCTCCGGAGACCCCGGTGCGTGGACCGCTGCGGACCTGGCCTTTGGGGACGGGGGTGCCGGTGAGTACGGACAGCGGCTCTTCCGGGCCGGCGCAGACGTCGGTGCCGTCCAGGGCGCGGTCGACATCGAGCGCGGTGGCCAGGCGGGCCGGGCCTTTGGCGAGTTCCCTGTCGTAACGGGCCGAAAGGCGACGTTTGCGTGCCTGTTCCGCGCCCACTCGGATCTCGCCTCCCCTCAGCAGGACACCGCTCGCCATGCCCTCCGGGCCGCACACCAGGTTGAGGCAGTGCCACATCCCGTAGGTGAAGTAGACGTACGCGTGTCCGGGCGGACCGAACATCACCGCGTTTCGGGCCGTCGGGCCTCGGTACGCGTGCGAGCCCGGGTCGATCTCGCCCGCGTACGCCTCCACCTCGGTGAGCCTCAGCTCGATGGGTCCGTCGGCCGTGTTCCGCAGGAGCGTTCGGCCGAGGAGGTCGGGGGCGACCTCCAGGACCGGCCGGTCGAAGAACTCCCTGGGCAGCGGCTGACGGTCGGGGCTCTCGGTCATGACGTACGAGCGTACTCGGGAACCGGTTACCGTCAGGGCGCGTATGAAGAGGTCAGGACGGCGTGCGACCTCGATCAACGGGACCTTGAAAAGGGAGAAGTGGGACACATGGGCTTCAAGAAGCTGCTGGCGAGCCTCGGTGCGGGCGGGGCGACCGTCGAGACGGAGCTGACCGAGCCGAATGTGGTGCCCGGCGGCGTCGTCCAGGGAGAGGTGCGGCTCCAGGGCGGTTCGGTGAACCAGCAGATCCAGGGGCTCTCGGTCGGACTCCAGGCACGGGTGGAGGTGGAGAGCGCCGACCAGGAGGTCAAGCAGGACATCCAGTTCGCCAAGGAGCAGGTCGGCGGCGCCTTCGAGGTGGAGGCGGGGGCGACGCACGTCGTGCCGTTCGGTCTGGAGATCCCCTGGGAGACCCCGATCACCATCATCGAGGGCCAGCAGCTGCGCGGGATGAACATCGGGGTGACCACCGATCTGGACATCGCACGCGCGGTGGACAACAGCGACCTCGATCCCATCCATGTCCACCCCCTGCCGGCGCAGCAGGCGATCCTGGACGCCTTCACCCACCTCGGGTTCCGTTTCAAGAGCGCGGACATGGAGAGGGGGCACATCGCAGGCACCCGCCAGCGGCTGCCCTTCTACCAGGAGATCGAGTTCTTCGCCCCGCAGCAGTACCGGGGGCTGGACCAGGTCGAGCTGACCTTCGTCGCGGACGACCGCGAGATGGACGTGATCCTGGAGATGGACAAGAAGCCCGGTCTGTTCTCCTCGGGCAGCGACTCGTTCCGGGCGTTCCAGGTGGGCCTCGGCGACTTCCAGGGCACCGACTGGCCCGCCTATCTCAACCAGTGGCTCGCCGAGGTCGGGGGCCGTCGCAACTGGTTCTAGTGCCCCTCCCGGCAAGCTTTGCCCCGTCGGGCAAACATTGCCGGTCGCGGCACTAGCCGGACGATCTAGGCTCGGGTGCGGGCCGCAAGGCCGGTAAGGCGTAAGGCAGTAAGGCAGTAACAGCCGATTTTCGGAGGTTCGGACGTGACCGAGGCGACGAGGGCTCCGCTCCCTCATGAGTTCCATCCCCACGTACCGTCGTTCGCCGTGGTGAGCGACGATGTCGCGCCCGGGGCCGTGCTGAAGGATGCCCAGGTTCAGGCGGCGGGCAATATTTCGCCGCAGCTGCGCTGGGAAGGGTTCCCCGCGGAGACCAAGAGCTTCGCCGTGACGTGCTTCGATCCCGACGCGCCCACCGGCAGCGGGTTCTGGCACTGGGTGGTCTTCGACATCCCGGCGTCCGTGACGGAGCTTCCGGTGGGTGCCGGTACGGGTCCCTTCGCGGGGTTGCCGGCCGGTGCGGTACAGGCGCGCAACGACTACGGGTCGAAGGACTTCGGCGGGGCCGCTCCGCCGCCCGGCGATCCGGCGCACCGCTATGTGTTCACGGTCTACGCGGTGGACAGTGAGCGGCTCGGCCCCGACAGCGACGCGTCGCCCGCCGTCGTCGGTTTCAATCTGCGGTTCCACACCCTGGCGCGTGCTCAGCTCATCGGGGAGTACGCGGCTCCTGCCGGAGGCTGACCGTTTGCTTTTTGTTTGCCCTGCCCTGGTCTTGGAGAGATCAGGGCAGGGCATTTTTATTGTGTTGTCCCTCTCGGCGCGCCCGGCCAGAGTTGATCCAAGCCCGAAGCCTTGTCTGTGGGGGCGGGGCCGGTGAACACGGGAGGTGGACAGGATGCGGGACACGCTGGTGCTGAATGCGAGCTTCGAGCCGCTGTCGACGGTGACACTGAACCGCGCGGTGGTGCTGGTGCTCCAGGACAAGGCCGTTGTCGAGCAGGCCCATCCCGCGCTGCGTGTGCGCGCCGCCGCCGTGGAGCTTCCGGTGCCCCGGGTGATCAGGCTCTGCCGGTTCGTCCGGGTGCCCTTCCGAAGACAGGCGCCGTGGTCGAGGCGGGGGGTGCTGATACGGGACCAGCACCGGTGCGCGTACTGCGGCAGGCGCGCGACGACGGTCGACCATGTGGTGCCGCGCTCCCGGGGCGGCGGGGACAGCTGGCTGAATACGGTCGCCTCGTGTGCCGAGGACAATCACCGCAAGGCCGACCGTACGCCGGAGCAGGCGGGGATGCCGCTGCTGCACCAGCCGTTCGTGCCCTCCCCCGCCGAGGCGATGCTGCTCTCGCTGCGGGCCGGCGAGCGGTCCGATCTGCCGCACTGGCTGACCGGTGAGCCGGCCGGCTCCTTCGGGTCCGTACTGCCCGCCGCGTAGCGGACGGTTCGCCTCCCGTCCGGTGCGGTCCGGTGTCCGGCTGCTGTCCGGTGCGGTCCGCTCAGCCGTATCGGCGGACGAGGAGCTGCACGATGGCGACGACGCCGACCACGACGACGATCGCGCGCAGCGCGGTGGGGGGCAGTCGGCGGCCGACCTTGGCGCCGATCTGGCCGCCGATCGCCGAGCCCACGGCGATGAGGACGACGGCCGTCCAGTCGAACTCGGCGACGAAGAGGAAGAAGAGGGCCGCGACGCCGTTGACGACGGCGGCGAGCACGTTCTTCACGGCGTTGAGGCGTTGCAAAGTGTCGTCGAGCAGCATGCCCATCAGGGAGAGATAGATGATCCCCTGGGCTGCCGTGAAGTACCCGCCGTAGACGCTGGCGAGCAGCAGTCCGGTGAACAGGAGCGGGCCGCCGTCGGGTCGGGCGGTGGTGCCGGTGCGGGCGCGGCGGGCCTGGACCGCCTTGGCCAGCCGGGGCTGGAGGATCACCAGCACGAGCGCCAGGACGACCAGGACGGGCACGATCGTCTCGAAGGCGGTCGACGGCAGGAGCAGCAGCAGTGTCGCGCCGCACAGGCCGCCGACCAGCGCGGCCACGCCGAGGCGCAGGATCCGGCGGCCCTGGCCGACGAGTTCGGCGCGGTAGCCGATGGCGCCGCTGACCGAGCCCGGTATCAGTCCGAGGGCGTTGGAGACGGTGGCGGTGACCGGAGGAAGGCCCGTCGCCAGCAGTACGGGGAAGGTGATCAGTGTGCCGGAGCCGACGATGGTGTTGATCGTGCCGGCGCTGATCCCTGCCACGAAGACGGCGAGCATCTCCCAGATGGTCACGGTGGACGCCCTTCGGTGATCGGTGCTGGTTGCACCGATCATGCCCGAAGGGGCGGCCGTCCAGGACGAGCGGGGCCGGTCCGGGACGGCCGGGGATGCCGTGGGGAGGCGTCAGGCCGGGGATGGTGCCCCGGGCGGGGATCAGTCGAGCGGCGGGCTCTGCGTGCGCTCCTTGCCGGTGTTGAAGCCGGGCATGCCGCCTCCGAGGTTGTCGAAGGCTCCGCTGAGGCCCTTGAGGGCGTCGCCGATCTCGCTGGGCACGATCCAGAGCTTGTTGGCGTCGCCCTCGGCGATCTTGGGGAGCATCTGGAGGTACTGGTAGGCGAGGAGCTTCTGGTCCGCGTCGCCGGCGTGGATGGACTCGAAGACCGTGCGGATGGCCTGGGCCTCACCCTCGGCGCGCAGGGCCGCGGCCTTGGCCTCACCCTCGGCGCGCAGGATCTGGGACTGCTTGTCACCTTCGGCGGTGAGGATCGCGGCCTGCCGGGTACCTTCGGCGGTGAGGATCGCGGCGCGCTTGTCGCGGTCGGCGCGCATCTGCTTCTCCATCGAGTCCTGGATGGAGGTGGGCGGTTCGATCGCCTTCAGTTCGACGCGGTTGACGCGGATGCCCCACTTGCCGGTGGCTTCGTCGAGGACGCCGCGCAGGGCCGCGTTGATCTCCTCGCGGGAGGTGAGGGTCCGCTCCAGGTCCATGCCACCGATGATGTTGCGCAGGGTGGTGACGGTGAGCTGCTCGATGGCCTGGATGTAGCTGGCGACCTCGTAGGTCGCGGCCCTGGCGTCGGTCACCTGGTAGTAGATGACGGTGTCGATGTTGACCACCAGGTTGTCCTGGGTGATCACCGGCTGGGGCGGGAACGGGACGACCTGTTCACGGAGGTCGATGCGGTTACGGATCGAGTCGATGAACGGGACGACGATGTTCAGGCCCGCGTTGAGTGTGCGGGTGTAGCGGCCGAACCGCTCGACGATGGCGGCGCTCGCCTGCGGGATGACCTGGATGGTCTTGATCAGGGCGATGAATACAAGCACCACCAGGATGACCAGGACGATGATGATTGATGGCATCGCGTTCCTCGGGCCCTTCGCTACCGGATGTTCTGATGATCGAGTTTCTCAGACGTCGGGCCAACGTGGTGACCGTTCGGCCGGGTTGGTTCACATCACGACGGCTGTCGCTCCGTCGATCTCGACGACGTCGACGTTCTGGCCGGGTTCGAACGAGCGGTCCTCGTCGTAACTGCGCGCGGACCAGACCTCGCCCGCGAGTTTGATCCGGCCGCCTGCGCGGTCCACTCGTTCCAGGACGACGGCCTGACGGCCTTTCAGCGCGTCGATACCGGTGTTGGCGTCCGGGTTGGCGCTGCGCTGCCGGGCCGCGTAGGGCCGTACGACGGCGATGAGGGCGACCGACACCACGACGAACACCAGAACTTGGGCGACCACACCACCGCCCAGCGCCGCCGTGATCGCGGCGGCGACCGCTCCGGCGGAGAACATCCCGAACTCGGGCATCGCCGTGACGACCAGCGGAATACCCAGCCCGACGGCCCCGATCAGCCACCACACCCACGCGTCGATTTCCACATGTTCATGGTAGGGGCGACAGTCCCTCTCCCGACAGGGGTGATATCAGGTCAGCCGTAAGGGAGTTCAGCCGAGCGGGAGTCCGTGGGCGGTCCAGCGTTCGCCGGTGCGCTCCACGAGGAGCGGGAGGCCGAAGCAGAGGGAGAGGTTGCGCGAGGTCAGTTCCGTCTCCATGGGACCGGCGGCGAGCACCTTGCCCTGGCGGATCATGAGGACGTGTGTGAACCCGGGGGCGATCTCCTCGACATGGTGGGTGACCATGATCATGGAGGGGGCGTACGGGTCGCGGGCGAGCCGGCCGAGCCGCCGTACCAGGTCCTCGCGGCCACCGAGGTCGAGTCCGGCGGCGGGCTCGTCCAGGAGCAGCAGCTCGGGGTCGGTCATCATGGCGCGGGCGATGAGGGTGCGCTTGCGCTCTCCCTCGGAGAGCGTGCCGAACCTGCGGTCGAGGAAGTCGGTCATGCCGAGCCGGTCGAGGAAGGCGCGGGCGCGCTGTTCGTCGACGGCGTCGTAGTCCTCGTTCCAGGTCGCGGTCATGCCGTAGGCGGCCGTCAGGACGGTCTGGAGGACGGTCTGGCGCTTGGGCAGCTTCTCGGACATGGCGATGCCGGCCACGCCGATGCGGGGGCGCAGGTCGAAGACGTCGACCTTGCCGAGGCGCTCGCCGAGGATCGTGACGTCGCCCTTGGTCGGGAAGAGATAGCTGGAGGCGAGGTTGAGCAGGGTGGTCTTGCCGGCGCCGTTGGGGCCGAGGATCACCCAGCGCTCCCCCTCCTTCACCGACCAGGAGACATCGTCCACCAGAGCGCGTCCGTCGCGGACCACGGATACGTCCACCAGCTCCAGTACATCGCTCATGAGCGCGTTGTCTCCCCATGCAATCGTCTTGAGGTTTCAGGTGCGCCTGTAGGCGCGGCCCCCATGGGAAAACCTACGCCACCGGTCGAGTGGTCCGGTCCCGAGGTCCGTTCCCTAGGCTGGGTCCATGCTTTCGCAACCACGCTCAGGACTGCTGGCCGCTTGGGGAAATGCCCTGTTGGCCGGATTCGTATCGCCGGACGACGCCGTGCTCGCCGTGGTCGGCGACGACGCGTCGCACCGGGTGGAGGGGCTGCCGGGCGAGGCGGGTCCTGTCGGGCTGACGCTGGCGCTGGGGCGGCTGCGGGCGCTCGGGGTGACCGGTTTCCGGGTCGCGCTGCCCGCGCCGGGCCATCCGCTGGGTCTCAGCGGGCCGCCGGAGTTCAATGCCCGCGCGCTGGACGCCGGGGAGGCCGTGATCGCCGCGGGGGCTCCGTACGGTCTGGTGCCCGAGGTGTCCACGGTGGGCCCTGAGGGGGATCTCCATGTGGAGGTCCGCTGGCACTGCCTGCCCGTACGGGAGGCGCCGCCCGCGGACGTGCCGTCGCTCGGTGAGGCGGAGCGCGAGCTGGCGGAGGCGCTGCGGGACGCGACGGAGGTGCTGTCGCGGCTCGATGTGGCGGCCTCGGGGCCGGTGGCGGAGGCGGCTCTGGACGCGTACCGGGCGCGCTCGGAGCGGGAGCACGAGGTGCTGGCTCCCGGCTATCCGCCGCGTGCGGTGCGGGTGGCACACCTGGCGCAGCGGATCGCGCTGCTGGTCTCGCTGGCGTACGAGCACGGGCACGGGGGTGCGGTGAGCGCGTCGGAGATGGCGGCGCGCGGCGAGGCGCTGCGGCCGGTGGAGCGGTGCGCGCGGCGGGCGCGGGTGGCCGCGTACAACGCGTACGTGGAGGAGCGGGAGCGGAACGCGCCGCCCACCGCGCCGTGACACGCGGTGGGCGGCGCGGGGTTCGCCTCCGGAGCCCCGGAGCCCCGGAGCCCCGGAGCCCTGGAGCCCTGGAGCCCTGGAGCCCTGGAGTCTCGGAGCCCCGGAGCCTCGGGAGGCGAACCGAGCCTCAGAAGTTGGTCGACGCGTTGCCGAACACGGGGTTCAGCAGGCCGATCACGTTGACCGTGTTGCCGGTGAGGTTCAGCGGGATGTGCACCGGGACCTGGACCGCGTTGCCGGAGCCGACGCCCGGGGAGTGCACGGCCTTGCCGTCGGCGTGGGCGCCGCCGGTCGTGGCGAACGCGGCGCCGGCGGAGGCGCCCGCCGCGAGACCGGCGGTGACGACGACCAGGGCGGCCTTCTTGGCGACCTTCATGGGATGTTCCTTAATCGCGTGAACAATCGCCGCGGCGGGACACCGCGGCACGCCATGAGGAACGTCCGGCCGCCGAGCCGGATACGCCGTGTGGGTTACATCCACCCGACAGTATGAATCTCGGACTGGAAGGTCACACTCCCGTTCGATCCGGACCTGTTCGACTCGGATCCCGTTCCGGCCCGGCCGGATCAGTCCGTCAGCCCGTGCCGTACGGCCCACAGCGCGGCCTGCGTCCGGTCCGAGAGGTCCAGTTTCATCAGGATGTTCGACACGTGCGTCTTGACGGTCTTCTCCGAGAGCACCAGCGCACGGGCGATCTCCCGGTTGGAGCGCCCGTCCGCGATCAGCCCGAGCACCTCGCGCTCGCGCTCGGTGAGCGTGGTCCCCCGGCCCTGGCCGCCACCGGCCGGGTCGTCCTGCGCCAGCAGCGCGCCCGCGACCTCGGGCTGGAGCAGGACGTGTCCCGCGTGTACGGAGCGGATCGCACCGGCCAGCGCCTCGGGGTCGACGTCCTTGTATACGTAACCGAACGCCCCGGCGCGCAGCGCGGGGACGACGGTGCGCTGCTCGGTGAAGCTCGTGACGATCAGGACCCGGGCCGGGTTCTGCAGCTCCCGTAGCTTGCGCAGCGCCTGGATGCCGTCGGTGCCGGGCATCTTGATGTCCATCAGGACGACGTCGGGGCGCAGCTCCTCGGTGCGGGCGACGCCCCCGGCGCCGTCGGACGCCTCGCCCACGACCTCTATGTCCTCCTGGATCTCCAGGAACGTCCGCAGTCCCCGCCGGACCACCTGGTGGTCGTCGACCAGCACCACGCGGATCTTCTTGTCAGCCACCGGGCACCTCCATCTCGATCGTGGTGCCCCGGCCGGGCGCCGATCGCACCCTGAGTCTGCCGCCCACCCCGCTCGCCCGGTCCCGCATGGAGACGAGTCCCAGATGGCGGCCGGCCCTGCGGACCGCGCGGGGTTCGAAGCCCGTTCCGTCGTCGGTGACGCTGAGCACCGCGCCCTGTCCGCGCCGGGCGAGGGTGACGTCGACGCGTTCGCCGCCGGAGTGGCGCAGCGCGTTGTGCAGGGCTTCCTGGGCGACGCGCAGCAGCGCCTCCTCCTGGGCGGCCGGCAGGGCCCGTACCCCCGAGCTGTCGAAGGAGACCCGGGCCGAGTGGGCGCGGTCCAGGACCTGGATCTGGGTGCGGAGCGTGGCGACGAGGCCGTCCTCGTCGAGGGCGGCGGGGCGCAGCTCGACCACGGCGGCGCGCAGCTCTTCGGTGGCCTCGGCGGCCAGCGCGGCGACCTGCTGCAGCTCGTCCTTGGCGCGGGCGGGATCGCGGTCGATCAGGGCGGCGGCTGCCTGGGCGGTCAGCCGCAGGGAGAACAGTTTCTGGCTGACGGCGTCGTGCAGCTCGTGCGCGAGCCGTGAGCGTTCCTCGACGATGGTCAGCTCGCGGCTGCGCTCGTAGAGCCGGGCGTTGGTGAGGGCGATGGCGGCGTGCTGGGCGAGGATCGTCAGGAGCTGCTCGTCCTCCTCGGTGAATCCGCAGCCGCCGTGCGGCCTGGGGCAGCGCTTGTTGGCGAGGAAGAGCGCGGCGATGGTCTCGTCGCCGTCGCGCACGGGCACGCCCAGGAAGTCCGACATGTCGGGGTGGGCGCTCGGCCAGCCCCCGAAGCGGGGGTCCTCGCGGACGTCGGCGAGGCGCTCGGGCTTCTCCTCGTGGAGCATCGCGGCGAGGATGCCGTGCTGGCGCGGGAGGGGGCCGATGGCCTTCCACTGTTCGTCGCTGACTCCGTCCACGACGAACTGGGCGAACCCTCCGTGATCGTCGGGCACGCCGAGCGCCGCGTACTCGGCGTCGAGGAGTTCGCGGGCCGAGGCGACGATCGTCTTGAGGACGTCGCGGACCTCCAGGTGCCGGCTCATCGCGAGGAGCGCGGTGCTCACGGCCGCGAGGCCGGAGCTGGGGCGATGGCTCATGGCTTCACCGTACCGGCGGGCGGGACGGGCCGTATCGGGCTCGGGACCCCCCGCGACCGGGGCGGATGTCCTAGGTCGCGGGACCGGGGCGGACGGCCTGGACGAGTAAGTCCGAAGTCCCCGCGACCGGGGTCCGGCGGTCTACTCCGAAATGCCCCGCCCGGTCGGGACCCGCGTCCGATACGGGGGCGGGGGGCGCGTTCCTACGTTGGCCGTAGCGGCGTGCGGCGGAGCACGTCGGCACGGCTGAAGAGGAGCGACATCATGCCGGTGGCGATCATCACGGGGGCGTCGAAGGGTCTGGGGCGCGCGCTGGCCGAGGGGCTGGCGGGGCGGGGCTGGGATCTGGTGCTGGACGCCAGGACCGCGCCCGTACTGGAGGAGACGGCCCGCGCGCTGCGGGCGCACGGGACCGGGGTGGTGGCGCTCGCCGGGGATGTGACGGACGCCGCGCACCGGGCGGAGCTGGTCGCGGCGGCGGCCGGGTTGGGCGGGCTGGATCTGGTGGTGAGCAACGCCAGCGCGCTGGGCGCCGAGCCGCTCGTACGGCTGGACGCGCTCCCGCCGGCGGGGCTGCGCGCGGCGCTGGAGACCAATGTGGTGGCGGCGCTCGGGCTGGTGCAGGAGGCGCTGCCGCTGCTGCGGGCGAGCGCGGCGGGCGCGGTCGTCACCGTCAGCTCCGACGCGGCGGCGGAGGCGTACGAGACCTGGGGCGGATACGGGGCGTCGAAGGCGGCGCTGGACCAGCTCGCGGCGGTGCTCTCGGTCGAGGAGCCGGGGCTGCGGGTGTGGGCGGTCGACCCGGGCGACATGGGGACGGACCTGTACGCGGCGGCCGTGCCGGACGACCTGGCGCCGCGTCCGGTGCCGGAGTCGGTGGTGCCGGGCTTCCTGGAGCTGCTGGAGCGGCGCCCGCGCAGCGGGCGGTACGCGGCGCCCGCGCTGGCCGGGGTGGCGAAGTGACCGCCCTGGGCGGGGCGACCGCCCTGGCGGAGCTGACGGTGCCCGAGGAGTTGTCGGCCCGGGTACCGGCGGAACAGCGCGGCGGCGGCAGGGACGACGTACGGCTGCTGGTCTCGCGGGGGACGCGGGTGTCGCACCACGCGTTCCGGGAGCTGCCGGGGCTCGTGCGGGCCGGTGACGTGCTGGTGGTCAACACCTCGGCCACGCTGGCCGCCGCGGTGAGCGGGCGGCTGGGCGGGACACGGATCGTGGTGCACTTCTCGACGCGCGGTGACGACGGCCGGTGGGCGGTCGAGCTGCGCACGCCGCGCGGCGGTACGGCGTCGGGCACCACCCTGCCCCGCCCCGGCGGACCGGCGGGGGCGTCCGTGACGCTGCCGGGCGGGAGCCGTCTCGTACTGGAGGAGGCGCTGGATCCCGCGGGATCCCGGCTGTGGTGGGCGCGGCCCTCCTGCGACGTGCCGGGGCTGCTGCGCCGCCACGGCCGGCCCATCCGGTACGGATACACGGAGCGCGACCAGCCGCTGGGCGCCTACCGGAGCGTCTTCGCGCTGCCCGCTCCCGACGGCGCGGGCTCCGCCGAGATGCCGAGCGCCTCGCGGCCCTTCACGGCGGGCCTGGTCGCGGAGCTGGTGAGCCGCGGCGTGCTGTTCGCGCCGCTGACGCTGCACACGGGGGTCGCGTCGACCGAGGCCCACGAGCCGCCGTACCCGGAGCGCTTCGAGGTGCCGCAGAGCACGGCCCGGCTGGTGAACGCCGCCAGGGCGGCCGGTGGGCGGGTGATCGCGGTCGGTACGACCGCCGTACGGGCCCTGGAGTCGGCGGCGGTCCCCGGTGGGGACGGGGTGCGGGCGGCCGGGGGCTGGACGGATCTGGTGGTGACGCCGGGGCGCGGGGTGCGGACCGTGGACGGGCTGCTGACCGGGCTGCACGAGCCCCGCGCCTCGCATCTGCTGATGCTGGAGGCGATCGCCGGGCAGGAGGCGCTGGCCCGTGGATACGGGGAAGCGCTGCGCCGACGCTATCTGTGGCACGAGTTCGGCGACGTCCACCTCCTTCTCCCCCGGGAAAACGCTCACACTTCGCATTGCTAGAGCAACGCATGGTCAAGTCGTTATGCCTGCGATGTGAGCCCAGGCATAGGACGCACGTCACTTACGAACAGCACTAGTCGACGGATAAAGGGGTGTGAACGCGGGATAAACGGTCGGCGGGGCGCCTTCACGGCGCCCCGCTCCACTATCCCGGGTCGTACGTCACACCTTTGCCAGGGCATTTTGCGGCCGCTAACAATTGCCCAGTCGCCGCCGAGCAGGCTGGCCATCCGGCCTCCGCGACATCCGCTATTCGAAGAGGTACGTCTCTATGTTCTCGTCACGCACCCCTGGCCTCAGTCGCCTGAACAAGACCCAGAAGGCTTCCATGGCCGGCGTCGCCGCCGCCGGAGTCGCCGCGGTCACGTTCTCGCTGGTTCCCGGCAACGGCGGCTCCGCCGAAGCCGGCTCCACGTCCCAGTCGAAGCCCGCGTCCGCCTCCCAGGTGGCCTGGAGCTCGACCACGGACGGCTCCCAGGCTTCTGCCGTGCACGCGATCATCGCCAAGCAGCACACCAGCGCCAAGGCCACGGCCTCGGACAAGACCAAGAGCGAGGCCGACGCGAAGGCGAAGGCCGCCGCCAAGGCGAAGGCCGAGGCGAAGGCCAAGGCCGACGCGAAGAAGCGCGCCAAGACGGCCGCCAGCCGGTCCGCCACCCGTAAGCCCGTCTACCCGAACAACCTCGACGGCTGGATCCGCGAGTCGCTGGCGATCATGAAGAAGCACGGCATCCCCGGCAGCTACAACGGCATCCACCGCAACATCATCCGCGAGTCGAGCGGTAACCCGAAGGCGATCAACCTCTGGGACATCAACGCCCAGAACGGCATCCCCTCGAAGGGCCTGCTGCAGGTCATCCCGCCGACCTTCAAGGCGTACCACGTCAAGGGCACGCCGAACGACATCTACAACCCGGTCTCCAACATCGTGGCCGCGTGCAACTACGCCGCGGACAAGTACGGATCGATGGACAACGTCAACAGCGCCTACTGATCCGGGCACCCACGCACGGATCCACCGCGCACGGACCGGTACGGCACACGCCGGAGGGCGGCACCCCCACCACGGGGGTGCCGCCCTCCGGCGTGCTGTCGTCGCGGCACCGCGGGCCGGACGCCGGCGTCACTTGCGCATGACCTCCGGCTCGTGGCGGCGCAGCAGCCGCGACACCACGACGCCGAGGGCGGCCGCCATGAGGAGCAGGACCGAGATGTTCATGATCCACTGGCCCACCGAGTGGGACCACAGGGGATCCAGGCTGGTGGGGTTGTTGATGTCCCAGGGCGCCATCAGGTGCGCCAGGTCGAGCGTCGTGCCCGCGCCCGCTATGGCCCAGCGGGCGGGCATCAGCCACGCGAACTGCTCCAGGCCCGGCGAGTCGAACAGCTGGAAGAGGACGCCGGTGAAGACGACCTGGACGATCGCGAACATGACCAGCAGCGGCATGGTCTTCTCGGCGGTCTTCACCAGCGAGGAGATGACCAGGCCGAACATCATCGAGGTGATGCCCAGGGCGATCACGACGAGGCACATCTCGACGGCGGGCGGCATGATCAGGCCCTCGGCGGGCAGGGCGCGGGGGAAGAAGCCGATCCCGCAGATGATGACGCCCTGGATCGCCGTGATCACACCGAGGGTGATCACCTTTGACATCAGGTAGGCGGAGCGGGACAGCCCGGTGGCCCGTTCCCGTTCGTAGATCACCCGTTCCTTGATCAGTTCACGTACGGAGTTGGCCGCGCCGGTGAAGCACATGCCGACCATGAGGACCAGCATGATCGTGCCCGCGCCGCTGTTGAAGCGGGAGGGCAGCTCGGGCGGGCCGAGGCCGAACTTCGCGGGGATGACGGTACTGACCACGCCGAGCACGGCGGGCAGGGCCACCAGGAGCGCCATGAACCCCTTGTCGGAGGCGATCACCGAGGCGTAGCGGCGGATCAGGGTCCAGAGCTGGGCGGCCCAGCTCTGTGCCTTGGGCGGGCGCATCTGCTGCGGCGGCGGCATGTGGACGGACTGCGCGGCCACGGCGTCGATGTCCGCCGCGTACATCTGGTAGTGCTGCGAGCCGCGCCAGCGGCCCGCCCAGTCGTAGTCGCGGTAGTTCTCGAAGGCCGAGAAGACATCGGCCCAGCTGGTGTAGCCGAAGAAGTTGAGCGCCTCCTCCGGCGGGCCGAAGTACGCCACGGAGCCGCCCGGCGCCATGACCAGGAGCTTGTCGCAGATCGCCAGCTCAGCCACGGAGTGGGTGACGACCAGGACCGTACGGCCGTCGTCGGCCAGGCCGCGCAGCAGCTGCATGACGTCGCGGTCCATGCCCGGGTCGAGGCCGGAGGTCGGCTCGTCCAGGAAGATCAGCGACGGCTTGGTGAGCAGCTCCAGGGCGACGGAGACCCGCTTGCGCTGGCCGCCCGAGAGCGAGGTGATCTTCTTGCCCTTGTGGATGTCGAGCTTCAGCTCGCCCAGCACCTCGCCGATCCGGGCCTCGCGCTCGGCCTCGGCGGTGTCGCCGGGGAAGCGGAGCCTGGCCGCGTACTTGAGGGCCTTCTTGACGGTCAGCTCCTTGTGCAGGATGTCGTCCTGCGGGACCAGACCGATGCGCTGGCGCAGCTCGGCGAACTGCTTGTACAGATTCCGGTTGTCGTACAGGACGTCGCCCTGGTCGGCGGGGCGGTAGCCGGTGAGCGCCTTGAGCAGGGTGGACTTGCCGGAGCCCGACGGGCCGATGACCGCGACCAGGGACTTCTCGGGGACGCCGAAGGAGACGTCCTTGAGGATCTGCTTGCCGCCGTCGACCGTCACCGTCAGATGGCGGGCGGAGAAGGACACCTCGCCGGTGTCGACGAACTCCTCCAGCCGGTCGCCGACGAGCCGGAAGGTCGAGTGTCCGACGCCGACGATGTCGGTGGGGCCGAGGTGTACGGTGCCGGACTTGGCGATCGGCTGGCCGTTGACGTACGTGCCGTTGTGGGATCCGAGGTCGTGGATCTCGTAACGGCCGTCGGGGGTCGCCGTGAACTCGGCGTGGTGGCGGGAGACCTGGAGGTCGGAGACCACCAGTTCGTTCTCCAGCGCGCGGCCGATACGCATGACGCGACCGAGCGAGAACTGGTGGAAGGTGGTCGGGCTGCGGTCCCCGTGCACCGGTGGGGCCCCCGCCGCGCCGCCGGGACCGGGGGCCGCGCTCGGCTCGTGGCCGCGCGGCGCGTGGCCGCCGGAGCCGCCGGAGCCGCCGTCCTGCTGGTGCGGGAACTGGCCCTGCCCCGGGGCCTGCTGCTGCGGGGCCTGCTGCTGCGGCTGCGGCCACCCCTGCTGCCGGCCGGGGGCCCGCTGCTGTGCCTGGGCCTGTGCCTGTGCCTGCTGCTGGGCCTGTGCCTGTGCCTGCTGCTGGGCCTGTGCCTGCTGCTGAGCCTGTGCCTGTGCCTGCTGTTGGGGCGCCCAGCCGGGAGCCGCCTGCCCTCCGTAGGCGGCGCCGCTCGCGCCCTGACCTGCGTCCGCCCCGGTGAGGCTCACCCGGGGTCCGTCGGTGGCGTTCCCGAGGTGTATGGACGAGCCCGCGCCGATCTCCAGCCGCTGGACGCGCCGCCCTTCGGCATACGTGCCGTTGGTGGAGCCGTGGTCCTCGATGACCCAACCGCCCCCGGCCCAGCTGACGGTGGCGTGCCGCCAGGAAACCCGGGCGTCGTCGATCACCAGATCACCCTGCGGATCGCGCCCGAGAGTGTACGACCTGGACGGGTCGAGCGTCCAGGTTCTTCCGTTCAATTCAAGTACGAGTTCCGGCACTCCATGCCCCACTTGTCTTTCCCCCGAGTTTCCCCCATCGCAGGGAGTCTAGGGACGGCGAACATCGTGGGGAACTATTTCAGGCTGGCTCCCCTCTGTGAAAGCCAGGTCAGGTGCATTACCGGCACAAGCATGTAACGGCGCGGGAGGAAGGCCCCGATCAACATAAAGCACACATAAAAGCGTCTTGATCGTGCGTGAAGGTCAGGAATGGCGGCATCCTGGACAAAAGATCGCCGCGGGCGGACCGTCCGTCCGGGCCGTGGCACGCGATCGCGCCATGTCCGTCCGTGGGACGTCCGGTACGCGGGACACCCGGCGATTACCCGCGCTCCGCCCGATACGGTGGAACCACCATGAGCGCATCTCAGCCACCCCGGACCGCCGATGTCCCCACTCTTCTGGTCAAGATCTTCGGGAAGGACCGTCCCGGGATCACCGCAGGACTCTTCGACACTCTCGCCGCCTACTCCGTCGATGTGATCGACATCGAGCAGGTCGTCACCCGTGGCCGTATCGTTCTGTGCGCGCTGATCACCGCGCCGACCGCGGAGGGTACGAGCGAGGGCGCGCTGCGGGCGACCGTGCACAGTTGGACCGACTCGCTCAGACTCCAGGCCGAGATCATTTCCGGCACGGGCGACAACCGGCCACGCGGCAGCGGCCGTTCCCATGTCACGGTGCTCGGGCATCCGCTCACCGCCGCGTCGACGGCCGCCATAGCGGCCAGCATCACCGCCACGGGCGGCAATATCGACCGGATCTTCCGGCTCGCGAAGTACCCGGTCACCGCTGTGGAGTTCGCGGTGTCCGGCGTGGAGACCGGGCCTCTGCGCACGGCGCTGGCCCCGGCGGGCGCTGAGATCGGTGTCGACGTCGCGGTCGTCTCGGCCGGACTGCACCGGCGGGCCCAGCGGCTCGTGGTGATGGACGTGGACTCGACCCTCATCCAGGACGAGGTCATCGAGATGTTCGCGGCGCACGCCGGCTGCGAGGACGAGGTGGCCGAGGTGACGGCCAGGGCCATGCGCGGCGAGTTGGACTTCGAGCAGTCCTTGCACGCCCGGGTGGCGCTGCTCGCCGGGCTCGACGCGTCGGTCGTGGAGAAGGTGCGCGCCGAGGTCCGGCTGACGCCGGGGGCCCGCACCCTGGTCCGTACGCTCAAGCGCCTCGGGTACCAGGTGGGCGTCGTGTCCGGGGGATTCACTCAGGTCACCGACGCGCTCCAGGATCAGCTGGGGCTGGATTTCGCCTCTGCCAACACGCTGGAGATCGTGGACGGGAAGCTCACGGGCCGGGTGGTCGGCGAGATCGTCGACCGGGCGGGCAAGGCCCGGCTGCTGCGCAGGTTCGCGGCCGAGGCCGGGGTGCCGCTGGCGCAGACGGTCGCGATCGGCGACGGGGCCAACGATCTGGACATGCTGAACGCGGCGGGGCTGGGGGTCGCCTTCAACGCGAAGCCGGTGGTCCGCGAGGCGGCTCACACGGCGGTGAACGTACCGTTCCTCGACACGGTGCTGTATCTGCTGGGCATCACGCGCGAGGAGGTGGAGGCGGCCGACGGCGAGGACGGCTGACCCGGCGCGAAGCGCGGCCCCGATGCCCTGAGACGTCCGAAGACCCCGGCGGGGAAGCCGGGGTCTTCGCATGCCGGGCCGCTGTGCGGCGGCTCCGTACGGCGCGCGGCGCTCCGGCCCCAGGACCCGGGGTCGTACGCGTACGGACTGCGTGCGCGCGGGCTCCGTGGGCACGGGGTCCGTACGTACGGTCCGTGCGTACGGCCCGTACGCGCGCGGTCCGTTACGCGCGCGGTCCGTTACGCGCGCGGTCCGTTACGCGCGCGGTCCGTTACGCGCGCGGTCCGTTACGCGCGCGGTCAGTCGTGCGGGCTCCAGAACTGATCGAGCCTGCCCACTCCGTGTTCCACCGACTTCCAGGTGCCGCTGAAGCTGATCACGGCGAACGACGAGGTGGGGAAGCCGCTCCGGTTCATCCGGGCCAGCGCACCGCCCTCGCCCTGGCCGGCGAGGGCGTCGGCCAGCGCGTGCGTACCGGGGTTGTGACCGACCAGGAGGAGGTCGTTCACCTCCTCGGGCGTCTCGTTGACCACGGCGATCAGCTCACCGAGCGATGCCTCGTAGAGCCGCTCCTCGTAAACGGTCTTCGGGCGCTGGGGCAGCTCCTGCACGGCCAGCTTCCAGGTCTCGCGCGTTCGCACCGAGGTCGAGCAGAGCACCAGGTCGACGTCGATGCCGGTACCGGCCAGCGTCCGGCCCGCCACCGACGCGTCCTTGCGGCCTCTCTCGGCGAGCGGACGCTCATGATCGGACACCTCGGGCCAGTCGGCCTTCGCGTGCCGGAGTAGGACGATCCTTCGGGGTGTATCGACGCTCATGCACTCCAGCTTCGCACGAAAGGTGCCACAGGGCGCAGGGTGTTGGTGTGCGGCCCCCGGCACGGGTGAACCCGGCCGGGGCCCACCGGTGCTATCGGGCGAGAGTCAGATGGATGTGCTCCAGGATCCGGCCGACCGCCGGATCGTCCGTGGCGGCGTGCGCCTGACCGGGGCCGGACATCAGGAGGAGGAGCACGCCGAAGGCGAGCGCGGGCAGGGCTATGGACCACCACGGCAGCCGGACGCCGACGCCACCGGAGGGAGCCTGGGAGCGGGTCCGGGGGTGCGTGTGGGCCGACATGGCCACCTCCGTGGATCGGGCGGGGTCCGTGGTGTCCGGACCTCCCGGTCCGGGCTACCTCAGAACCTACGGACCGCGGACCGCCCCGCCCATCCGGTGACCCACCCACTTCACCCTGACCCCTGCCCCCTAGGGGATGGGGGAGCAGGCCCCCCTGTCGTTACGGGCTGGCGATGGTGGCCACGATGCTGATGATCACCATGATGCCGATGATGGTGCCGAAGACGAGCAGCAGCTTCCGCTGGCCGTTCTGGGGATTCGGGTCGAGGACTGGCATGCCCTCAGTCTCGCACCCGGGTCTCGTCCTCGATCGTCCGGTCCCGCCCCGCGACCGCGCCCGCCAGCATCTGCGGCACCAGGAGCCCCGCCATCAGCGCGATCGGCAGCCCCCAGCCGCCCGTGTGCTGGTAGAGCACACCGACCAGCAGCGGACCGGGGATGGAGATCAGATAGCCGGTGCTCTGGGCGAAGGCGGAGAGCCGCACCACACCCGCGCCGGTACGCGACCGCATGCCGATCATGGTGAGGGCCAGCGGGAAGGCGCAGTTCGAGATGCCCAGCATCAGCGCCCACAGCCAGGCGCCCTGGGCCGGTGCGACGTACAGGCCCGCGTAGGCGGCCAGTCCGCAGAGCCCGAGGCCGATGACCAACGGTGCCTGGTTCGTCATCCGGGCGGCCGTGCGCGGGATCACGAAGGCCAGCGGCACGCCCATCACCATGATCAGGGCGAGCAGCAGCCCCGCGGTGCCCGCCGAGACGCCCGCGTCGCGGAAGATCTGCGGCATCCAGCCCATGGTGATGTACGCGCCGCTGGCCTGGAGGCCGAAGAAACAGGCCAGCGCCCAGGCCGTACGGCTGCGGCCGAGCCGCAGGGCGGAGGGGGCCGGGGACGGGTCCGCCGCCCCCTGACCCGCGCCGCGCTCGCGGATCAGCCCGAGCCAGGGCAGTACGGCCACGGCGGCGAGCACGGCCCAGATCCCCAGCCCCGGCCGCCAGCCGCCGAGCGCCCGGGTCAGGGGAACCGTCACCGCCGCCGCGCCCGCCGTACCGAGGGCGAGCGCCATCGAGTACAGCCCGGTCATGGTGCCGACCCGGTCGGGGAAGTAACGCTTGACGATCACCGGCATCAGCACGTTGCTGACGGCGATGCCCATGAGCGCGCACGCGCTGGCGGCGAGGAAGAGGACCGTACCGCCGGCGAAGGCCCGCAGGGCCACGCCCGCCGTGATCGCGACCATGCCCGCGAGGACGACGACACCGGGCCCGAACCGCCGGGCCAGCCGGGGTGCGGCGAAGCCGAAGACCGCGAAGCACAGGGGCGGTACGGAGGTGAGGACGCCCGCGACGCTGCCGCTCATGTGCAGCCCGACCCGTACCTCTTCGAGGAGCGAGCCGAGGCTGGTGATGGCGGGGCGGAGATTGAGCGCGGCGAGCACGAGTCCGGCGATCAGGAACCGGGTGCGCCAGGGCGAGGAGGCCGGGAGGGCGGCGGGCGGGCGGCTCCCGGCGCCCTCCGCCGCCGGGGCGAAGGAGGGCGCCGGAGGTATCGGGGAGAGCGTCCCGGGTGGTGTGGGAGGCTGAGACTCATCAGACATGGGCCCATCATAGAATGATGGGACGTTTAGTGGTCGACCCCGCCCTACCCGCCCCTCCGCCGATCATTTGGGAGCATCATGGCGTTGACCTCACCCCGGCGTACCGCACTCTCCGACCAGGTGATCTCCGAGCTGCGGAACCAGATCACCACGGGCGCGTGGCCGGTGGGCTCGCGCATCCCGACCGAGCCGGAGCTGGTCGATCAGCTCGGTGTGGCCCGCAACACCGTCCGTGAGGCGGTGCGCGCGCTCGCCCACAACGGGCTGCTGGACATCCGGCAGGGCTCGGGGACCTATGTCGTCGCGACCAGTGAGCTGGCGGGGGTGATGCACCGCAGATTCGCCGACGCGGATCCCCGAGACATCGCCGAGCTGCGCTCGACACTGGAGTCCTCGGCCGCGCGGCTGGCCGCCCAGCGGCGTACGGACCGGGACCTGCGGCAGCTGGAGGAGCTGCTCGCCCGGCGCGAGGCGGCGTGGGCGGCGGGCGAGACCGAGCCGTTCGTCGCGGCCGACTCGGCGCTGCACATGGCGGTCGTCGCGGCCTCGCACAACGAGGCGCTGGCCGCCGTCTACGCGGACCTCGGCCATGTGCTGCACGACTGGCTCCGCGACGACGTGGGCCAGGAGCTGCGCCCGGAGAAACACATGGACCACGCGCGGCTGGTGGCGGCGATCCGGGCGGGCGACGCGGAGACCGCGGCGCGGGAGGCGGCGAGTTACGCGCCGACCTGTCTGACCGGCCGGGTCTGATCCGGCGACGGCCGGGCCGTCAGGGGCGCTCGTGGGTGACCCACGCCTCGCGGACCTCCTTCCAGCACCGGTCGGCGAGCCTGACGCGGTGCGCGGCCCCGACCTCCACCCGCGCGCCGTCGGCGGCCACGTCCCACCAGCGCGCGCACCGCACGTGGAGCTGGACGAGATCGGTCTCCGGGTACGGGTTGTGACACAAGGCGGTGACGTGCGAGCCCGCGAGGGTCGTCAGGCACGTGGAGTGGGAGGCGGCGCGGGAGGCGGCAGGGGAGGCGACGGGGGTACGGTCCCGATCGGCGCGGTCGGACCGGTCGACGGCGGTCGCGAGCCCCGACACGGTCGCCAGGAGGGCCACGCCGAACGCCACCGCGACGGGACGGAGCGGGCGCACGCGCACACACCTCCTCCCCCACGACGACCGGAAGATTCCGGTTTCACCCAGTCTGTTCACCCAGTCTGCGGCGAAGCGCCGTTCTTTTCGACTCGGGCTTCTCGACTCGGGCTTCTCGACTCGGGACGGGACACCGGGGCGCCGGGCCCGGCGCCCCGGGCACCAGGAGACACGAAAGGCTGTGTGACCGTCCGGGACGGTCACACAGCCTTCGAGGAAACGCGTCGACCCGAGCGCTCGCGTGGAGCCGGGTCAGGTACCGATCATGTGCACGCCGGAGTCGACGTGCACGATCTCGCCGGTGGTCTTCGGGAAGAAGTCCGACAGCAGACCGACGATGCCCCGGCCGGCCGGCTCCGGGTCGGCCATGTCCCACGCCAACGGGGCGCGGTGGTTCCAGACGTCCGCGAGCGACTCGAAGCCCGGGATGGACTTGGCGGCCATCGACTTGATCGGTCCGGCCGAGATCAGGTTGCAGCGGATGTTCCGCGGGCCCAGATCACGGGCGAGGTAGCGGTTGGTCGACTCCAGGGCGGCCTTGGCGACGCCCATCCAGTCGTACTTCGGCCAGGCGAACTGGGCGTCGAAGGTGAGGCCGACGACCGAGCCGCCGCGCTCCATCAGCGGGAGACAGGCCGTCGTCAGCGACTTGAGGGAGTACGCGGAGACGTGCACGGCGGTCGAGACGTCCTCCCAGGTGCCCTCGAGGAAGTTGAAGGCGCCCTGCGGGCCGAAGGCGATCGAGTGCACGACGCCGTCGAGCCCGGCGTCGTCGCCCTGCAGCTCACGGATCTTGTCGGCCAGACCGTCCAGGTGCTCCTGGTTGGTGACGTCCAGCTCGATGACCGGGGCGGGCTTGGGCAGCCGCTTGGCGATGCGCTCGACGAGCGTGAGCCGGCCGAAGCCGGTGAGGATGACCTCGGCGCCCTCCTCCTGCGCCACCTTGGCGGCCTGGAAGGCGATGGAGGACTCCGTGAGGACCCCCGTCACGAGAATGCGCTTGCCGGCGAGGATTCCACTCATGTGATCAGTGACCCATGCCCAATCCGCCGTCAACGGGAATGACGGCTCCAGTGATGTACGAGGCGTCGTCGGAGGCGAGGAACCGCACCGTGGCGGCGATCTCCTCCGGCTGCGCGTAACGGCCGAGCGGCACCTGCGAGACGATGCCCGCGCGCTGCTCGTCGCTGAGCACCTTCGTCATGTCGGTGTCCACGAAGCCGGGCGCGACGACATTGAAGGTGATGTTCCGGGAACCCAGCTCCCGGGCGAGGGAGCGGGCGAAACCGACCAGACCCGCCTTGGACGCGGCGTAGTTCGCCTGCCCCGCCGAGCCGAGCAGCCCGACGACCGAGGAGATCAGGACGACCCGGCCCTTCTTGGCGCGCAGCATGGCACGGTTGGCCCGCTTGACGACCCGGAAGGTGCCGGTGAGGTTGGTGTCGAGGACGGAGGTGAAGTCCTCCTCGGACATCCGCATCAGCAACTGGTCCTTGGTGACACCGGCGTTGGCCACCAGCACCTCCACGGGACCGTGCTTCTCCTCGACCTCCTTGTAAGCCTGCTCCACCTGCTCCGCGTCGGTGATGTCGCAGCGGACCGCCAGGCACCCCAGCTCGGTCAGGGCCTCGGGGGGCTCGCCGGAGCGGTAGGTGATGGCGACCTTGTCGCCGTTGTCGGCGAAGGCGCGGGCGATGGCGAGGCCGATGCCCCGGTTTCCTCCGGTCACGAGAACCGAGCGGCTCAACGGATCAGCCTTTCCTAGCGGTCTGGTTTCGCTAGAAACCTATCGGCCCCGGTCCGCTCGTGAGCGATCGCCCCCTGACAGCACCCGGGGACGGTCCCTGTTGGATCCCTACAGAAGACCGCTGCCGGCGGACCCCCGCGGTGGCCGCCGCCCCTCCCCCGGCTCGGGCGGGCGGGGGCGGGGGCGGGCACAAAGCGGCGCGGGGCGATCGGAGTCGGCCGAGTCGGGTCTTCGGCACCCGCGTTGTCAGTGCCTCGTGATTCACTTCCGAGACATATCGCATCCCGAGAGTAAGAGAAGGAGAGGCATCCCGTGCCCCATGAGGTGGATCAGTCGTTCCTGGCACTTCCGCTACGGGCCCTCGCCGACGCCGCGCTGGCGCGGGCGCGGGCGCTCGGGGCCGCGCACGCCGATTTCCGGTTCGAGCGGGTGCGCGGCGCGTCGTGGCGGTTGCGGGACGCGAAGCCGGCCGGGTCGTCGGACACCACGGACGTGGGGTACGCGGTCCGGGTGGTGCACGGCGGGGCCTGGGGCTTCGCCTCGGGGGTGGATCTGACGATGGACGCGGCGGCGCGCGTCGCCGGGCAGGCCGTGGCGATGGCGAAGCTGTCGGCGAAGGTGATCGCCGCGGCGGGGTCGGACGAGCGGGTGGAGCTGGCGGACGAGCCGACGCACGCCGAGAAGACCTGGGTGTCGTCGTACGAGATCGATCCGTTCGACGTGCCCGACGAGGAGAAGGCGGCGCTGCTCGCCGAGTGGAGCGGGCGGCTGCTCGGCGCCGCGGGGGTCGCGCATGTGGACGCGTCGCTGATGACCGTCCATGAGAACAAGTTCTACGCGGACACGGCGGGCACCGTCACGACCCAGCAGCGGGTCAGGCTGCATCCGCAGCTGACCGCCGTGGCGGTGGACGGCGAGAGCGGCGAGTTCGACTCGATGCGCACGATCGCGCCGCCGGTCGGCCGGGGCTGGGAGTACCTCACCGGGACCGGCTGGGACTGGGACGCGGAGCTGGCGCGGATTCCCGGGCTGCTCGCGGAGAAGATGCGCGCGCCGAGCGTCGAGGCGGGGACGTACGACCTGGTGGTCGACCCCTCGAATCTCTGGCTGACGATCCACGAGTCGATCGGCCACGCCACCGAGCTGGACCGGGCGCTGGGGTACGAGGCGGCGTACGCGGGGACGTCGTTCGCGACGTTCGACCAGCTGGGCACGTTGGCGTACGGCTCCCCCGTGATGAACGTGACGGGGGACCGCACCGCCGAGCACGGTCTGGCGACCATCGGGTACGACGACGAGGGCGTCGAGGCGCAGTCGTGGGACCTGGTCGCGGGCGGCACCCTCGTCGGCTATCAGCTGGACCGCAGGATCGCGAAGCTGACGGACCTCGGCCGGTCCAACGGGTGCGCGTACGCGGACTCGCCGGGCCACGTGCCCGTACAGCGCATGGCGAACGTGTCGCTGCTGCCCGATCCTGGCGGGCGGTCCACGGAGGATCTGATCGGGGGCGTGGAGCGCGGCATCTATGTGGTCGGGGACCGGTCGTGGTCGATCGACATGCAGCGCTACAACTTCCAGTTCACCGGCCAGCGGTTCTTCCGGATCGAGAACGGCCGGCTGGCCGGCCAGCTGCGCGATGTCGCCTACCAGGCGACGACCACGGATTTCTGGGGCTCCATGGAGGCGGTCGGCGGGCCGGGGACCTATGTCCTCGGCGGCGCGTTCAACTGCGGCAAGGCCCAGCCGGGCCAGGTCGCGGCGGTCTCGCACGGCTGCCCGTCCGCCCTGTTCCGCGGCGTCAACATCTTGAACACCACGCAGGAGGCGGGACGATGAGCAGGGCGATCAGGAGCAGCAAGCCGCACGAGATCGTCGAGCGCGCGCTCGAACTGTCCACCGCCGACGGCTGTGTGGTGATCGCCGACGAGCAGTCGTCGGCCAATCTGCGCTGGGCGGGCAACGCGCTCACCACCAACGGGGTCACCCGGGGCCGCACACTCACCGTCATCGCCAGCGTCGACGGGGCGCGGGGCACCGCTTCCGGTGTGGTGTCGCGGGCGGCCGTGACCGCCGACGAGCTGGAGCCGCTGGTACGGGCCGCCGAGGCCGCCGCGCGCGGGGCGGGGCCCGCCGAGGACGCGACGGAGCTGGTCGGCGGCGGGCAGGTGTCCGGGGACTTCACTCAGCCGCCGCTGGAGACGACCTCCGCCGTCTTCGCGGACTTCGCCCCGGCGCTCGGCGAGTCCTTCGCCCGCGCCCGGTCCGGCGGCCGTGAGCTGTACGGGTTCGCCAGCCACGAGCTGACCTCGACGTATCTGGGCACCTCCACCGGCCTGCGGCTGCGGCACGACCAGCCCAACGGCACGCTGGAGCTGAACGCCAAGTCGCCCGACCGCGCCCGGTCGGCCTGGGCGGGCCGGGCGACGCGCGACTTCCAGGACGTGGACCCGGCCGCGCTCGACGCGGAGCTGGCGCGTCGGCTGACCTGGGCCGAGCGGCGGATCGAGCTGCCCGCCGGGCGGTACGAGACGCTGCTGCCGCCGACCGCCGTCGCGGATCTGCTGATCTACCAGCTGTGGTCCTCGACGGCCCGGGACGCGGCGGAGGGCCGTACGGTCTTCTCCCGCCCCGGTGGCGGCACGCGGGTCGGGGAGACCCTCTCCGAGCTGCCGCTGACCCTGCGCAGCGATCCGCGCGAGCCGGGTCTGGAGTCGGCGCCCTTCGTGATCGCGCGCGCGTCGGGCGACGACGCGTCCGTCTTCGACAACGGTCTGCCGCTGGCGCCCACGGACTGGGTGCGCGAGGGCACGCTGAACCGGCTGATCACCACCCGGCACAGCGCGGCCCTGACCGGGCTGCCGGTCGCGCCCGGCATCGGCAACCTGATCCTGGACGGCGGCGGGCACGCGTCGCTGGAGGAGATGGTGGCGGGCACCTCGCGCGGGCTCCTGCTGACCTGTCTGTGGTACATCCGCGAGGTCGACCCGGCGACGCTGCTGCTCACCGGGCTGACCAGGGACGGGGTGTATCTCGTCGAGGACGGTGAGGTGGTCGGCGAGGTGAACAATTTCCGGTTCAACGAGTCGCCGGTCGGTCTGCTGGCGCGGGCGGTCGAGGCCGGGCGCACCGAAAAGACCCTGCCGCGCGAGTGGGGCGACTGGTTCACCCGGGCGGCGACACCGGCGCTGCGCGTGCCCGACTTCAATATGAGCTCGGTCAGCCAGGGTGTGTGACCCCCATAGACTGACCGCTGGTACATCCATTGACGTGCGAGGAGAGAGCCGACCGTGACGGACATCGTCGACGAGCTGAAGTGGCGTGGGCTGTTCGCCCAGTCCACTGACGAGGACGCTTTGCGCAAGGCGCTCGCGGACGGTCCCGTCACGTTCTATTGCGGCTTCGACCCCACCGCGCCCAGCCTGCACGTGGGGCATCTGGTGCAGGTGCTCACCGTGCGCAGGCTCCAGCTGGCCGGGCACCGGCCGCTGGCGCTGGTGGGCGGGGCGACGGGGCAGATCGGCGACCCCCGGCCGACGGCCGAGCGGACGCTGAACGATCCGGAGACGGTGGCGGGCTGGGTGGCGCGGCTGCGGTCGCAGATCGAGCCGTTCCTGGCCTTCGAGGGCCCGAACGCGGCCACGATGGTCAACAACCTGGACTGGACGGCGGGGCTCTCGGCGATCGAGTTCCTGCGGGACATCGGCAAGCACTTCCGGGTGAACAAGATGCTCACGAAGGACTCGATCGCCCGCAGGCTGGAGTCGGACGAGGGCATCAGCTACACCGAGTTCAGCTACCAGCTGCTCCAGAGCATGGACTTCCTGGAGCTGTACCGCCGCTACGGCTGTGTCCTGCAGCAGGGCGGCAGCGACCAGTGGGGCAATCTGACCGCCGGTCTCGACCTGATCCACCGCGTCGAGCCGGGCGCCGAGGTGCACGCGCTGGCCACCCCGCTGATGACCAAGGCGGACGGGACCAAGTTCGGCAAGACGGAGAGCGGCGCGGTCTGGCTCGACCCGGAGATGACCACGCCGTACGCGTTCTACCAGTTCTGGCTGAACGTGGACGACCGCGACATCCCCGCCTACAGCCGCATCCTGAGCTTCAAGTCCCGCGCCGAGCTGGAGCAGCTCGAACAGCTCACCGCCGAGCGGCCGCAGGCCCGCGCGGCGCAGCGGGCGCTGGCCGAGGAGCTGACGACGCTGGTGCACGGCGCGGACCAGTGCGCGGCGGTCGTCGCCGCGTCCCGGGCGCTGTTCGGCCAGGGCGAGCTGTCGGATCTGGACGCGGCGACGCTGGGCGCGGCGCTCTCCGAGGTGCCGCACGCCCGGGTCGCCGAGCCGGTGGCGGTGGTGGACCTGCTGGTCGAGGCCGGTCTGGCGCCGAGCAAGTCGGCCGCCCGCCGGACGGTCAAGGAGGGCGGCGCGTACGTGAACAACGTCAAGGTCGCGGACGCGGACGCGGTGCCCGGCCGCGCTGAGCTGCTGCACGGCCGGTGGCTGGTGCTGCGCCGGGGCAAGAAGAACCTGGCGGCGATCGAGGTCGCGGCGGGCTGACGGCATACGGTGGCGGCCGGGGCGTACGGGTTCTCTCCGTACGGCCCGGCCGCCACCGTCGTGGTGGAGCCGGGTCAGATGCGTTCCCGGGCTCCCCTGTTTCCTCTGCCGCCGCGGATCGCACTCCACAGTTTCGCGCCCACGGCGACCACGATGATCGCGCCGATCAGCTGGAGTACATGGCGGGTCCAGTCGATTCCGCTGGTGTGGCGCACCCCGATCCAGCCGGCCACGGCATTGCCGAGGATGCTGCCCAGGATGCCGAACACGGCCGTCAGCCACAGCGGGATGTGCTGCTTGCCCGGGATGATCGCTCGGGCGATCAGGCCGAGCACCAGGCCCACTACGATGACCCACAACCAATTCATGGTCGCCTCCTCACGCCGCGCGAGATGCGCATGAGCGTCAGTCTGCGGTGATCGCCCATACGTCGCATGTCGGGCACGACCGTACGAGGCCGGAGCTGGTGTCCGGGGGTGTGGCGGCCGGTGCCCCGCTCTCGTACCGGCGGAGTCCGCGGCGTACCGTGGTACGGGCCCCGGGCCGGCAGCGCCCGGCACGTACACATCGGGTGGTGGATCGGGATGCGGAAGCGGAGCGGTACAGAGGTCTTCCGGATCACGGGAGCACGCCAGGGTCTCGCCGAGGATGTGCGGGGCAGGCAGCGCCGCTATGTGATCTCGATGCTGGTGCGGACCGTGTCGGTGATCGCGACCGTGGCGTTGTGGAACGTGCAGCGGCCGGTGGCGATCGTGGCTCTCGTCCTGGGCGCGCTGCTGCCGTATGTGGCGGTGGTGTTCGCCAACGCGGGCCGGGAGAACGTCCCTTCGCTGCCCTCGACGTTCGTGACGCCGGTGCCCCCGACGATGATCGCGCCGGGCGCCGGCCCGGTCGCGGCGGCGGGGTCCGCCGGGGACGGCGGGGCCGAGGACCGTCCGTAGGGCCGTCCTTCCGCAGAGCGACGGCCGGTGGCGCCGCTGCCCGCGCGGCCGCGTCAAGCTCAAGAAAAGCTCAGATCAATCGTGAAGTTCTTGTGCACCACACCCCGTTGCGCGTGACATACTTTGGAGGCGCTCCGCATCCCCCGTCGGAGCGACAGACCGACGCCGGGCAGCTCCCCCCGTGGCTGCCCGGCGTCGCCTTTTCCCGTTGTCGGCGGTGCGCTTAGGGTGAATGAGTGAACTTCCCCTTCCCCGCCGGTCCCGCCTCCGGCGGCCACGGCTCCGATGTCTCCGACGCCGCGCCGGTCTGCTCCGCCAAGGGGTGCCGCGCCCCCGCCGTCTGGGTGCTGGCCTGGAACAATCCCACACTGCACACTCCGGAGCGGCGCAAGACCTGGCTGGCCTGCGACGAGCATCGCGAGCACCTCTCCTCGTTCCTCGGGGTGCGCGGCTTCCTGAAGGATGTGGTGGCTCTGGAGGAGTGGGAGCAGCGGCACTAGCGAGTAAGTCCGAAGTCCCGTCTGGTCGAGCGGTGTCCCGGGCGCCGGTTCAGCCGCCGATGGCGGACATCGGTCGGTCCGGCTGAAGGAACGCCGGGTCGTCCAGGCCGGAACCGGCCTTCTTTCCCCACATCGCGAGCTTCCAGAGCCGCGCTATCTCCTCGTCGGGCGCGTCGGAGCGCAGCGCGCCGCGCAGATCCGTCTCCTCCTGGGCGAACAGACAGTTGCGCACCTGGCCGTCGGCCGTCAGCCGGGTGCGGTCGCAGGCGCCGCAGAACGGCCGGGTGACGGAGGCGATGACCCCGACGCGGTGCGGGCCGCCGTCCACGAGCCAGCGCTCCGCGGGGGCGGAGCCGCGTGCCGCTCCGTCTTCCTCGGTGAGCGTGAACCGCGTACGCAGCGAGGTGAGGATGTCACCGGCGGTTATCATCCCGTCGCGCTTCCAGCCGTGCTGGGCGTCGAGGGGCATCTGCTCGATGAACCGCAGCTCGTAGCCGTGCTCCACGGCCCAGGCGAGCAGATCGGGCGCCTCGTCCCCGTTCAGGCCGGGCATCAGCACGGTGTTGACCTTGACGGGGGTCAGCCCCGCCTCGTGCGCGGCGCGCAGCCCGTCGAGCACGTCCGCGTGGCGGTCACGCCGGGTGAGGGTCTTGAAGGCGTCGGGCCGCAGGGTGTCGAGGGAGACGTTGACGCGGTCCAGCCCGGCGGCCCGCAGCGCCGCCGCGGTGCGCTTGAGGCCGATGCCGTTGGTGGTCAGCGACATCCTGGGGCGCGGCTCCAGCGCGGCGCATCGCTCGACGATGCCGACCAGACCGGGGCGGAGCAGCGGTTCTCCGCCGGTGAAGCGGATCTCGGTGATGCCGAGCCGCGTCACGGCGAGGCGGATCAGCCGGACTGTCTCGTCGTCGCTGAGCAGGTCGGATTTGGTGAGCCACTGGAGGCCCTCCTCCGGCATGCAGTACGTGCACCGGAGATTGCAGCGGTCCGTCAGTGAGACGCGCAGGTCGGTGGCGACCCTGCCGTAGGTGTCGATGAGCACGATGAGCCTCCTCCCGGTCGAATGTCCCGATGGGCGGTGGAATGGCCCGGCGGGCGGCCCTGTGTTCGGCTCGGACACGTCCGAGCCTACGTCAGACCACTGACACCGCCCCGGGCCGTACGTCCAGGAGCGGGGACGCAGGGCCCGGGGCGGCGGCGCCGGGAGGGGCGGGAGATCAGTGCGCTCCCGTACCGGTGAGGGACTTGACCTCCAGCTCCGCGTACTTGCCCTTGTCGGGCTCCTCCTTGGACAGGACGGTCCCCAGCCAGCCGAGCAGGAAGCCCAGCGGGATCGAGATCAGTCCGGGGTTCTCCAGCGGGAAGAAGTGGAAATCGACGCCGGGGAACATCGAGGTGGGCTTCCCCGAGACGACGGGCGAGAACAGCACCAGCAGGACGGAGGAGGCCAGGCCGCCGTAGATCGACCACAGGGCGCCCTGGGTGGTGAACCTCTTCCAGAAGAGGCTGTAGAGGATCGTCGGCAGGTTGGCCGAGGCCGCGACGGCGAAGGCCAGCGCGACCAGCCCCGCCACGTTCAGGTCGCGGGCGAGTGCGCCGAGCGCGATGGAGACGACGCCGATGGCGACGGTCGCCCAGCGGGCGGCCCGTACCTCCTCCTGCTCGGTGGCCTCACCCTTGCGGATGACATTGGCGTAGATGTCGTGCGCGAACGACGACGAGGACGCCAGCGTCAGGCCCGCGACCACCGCGAGGATGGTGGCGAACGCGACCGCGGAGATCACCGCGAGCAGGATCGCGCCGCCGGTCGAGCCCGCGCCGCCGCCGATCTCCAGGGCGGCCAGCGGCGCCGCCGTATTGCCCGCCTTGTTGGAGGCGATGATGTCGCCGGGCTTGAGCAGGGCGGCGGCGCCGAAGCCGAGCACGATGGTCATCAGGTAGAAGGCGCCGATGATGCCGATGGCCCAGATGACCGACTTCCGGGCGGCCTTCGCGGTCGGAACGGTGTAGAAGCGGATCAGGATGTGCGGCAGCCCCGCCGTGCCGAGGACCAGGGCGATGCCCAGGGAGATGAAGTCCAGCTTCGAGGTCGCGGTGGCCCCGTACTTGAGTCCGGGCTCCAGGAAGGCCGCGCCCTTGCCGCTGTTGCTCGCCGCCGAGCCCAGCAGGTCGGAGAGGTTGAAGTGGAACTTCAGCAGAATGAGGAAAGTGATCAGCAAGGTGCCCGCGATGAGCAGGACGGCCTTGACCATCTGCACCCAGGTGGTGCCCTTCATGCCGCCGATCGTGACGTACACGATCATCAGCAGGCCGACCAGCGCGACGATGGCGATCTTCCCGGCGTCGCTGGTGATGCCGAGCAGCAGCGAGACCAGGACGCCCGCGCCGGCCATCTGCGCCAGCAGATAGAAGATCGACACGACGATGGTGGAGGTACCGGCGGCCGTACGGACCGGGCGCTGGCGCATGCGGTACGCGAGGACGTCGCCCATCGTGTAGCGGCCGGAGTTGCGCAGCGGCTCCGCGACCAGCAGCAGCGCCACCAGCCAGGCGACGAGGAACCCGATGGAGTAGAGGAAGCCGTCGTATCCGAAGAGGGCGATGGCTCCGGCGATGCCGAGGAACGACGCGGCGGACATGTAGTCGCCGGAGACCGCCAGGCCGTTCTGGAAGCCGGTGAACTGCCGGCCGCCCGCGTAGAAGTCGGAGGCGCTCTTGGTCTGGCGGCCGGCCCAGACGGTGATGACCAGGGTGGCGACGACGAACAGCCCGAAGAGCGTGATGATCAGCGGCCGGTGCTCGCTGGCGTCCCCCGCGGCGGCGAGCTGGAGGGGCACCTCGACGGGCCCGCTCATGAGTGCGACCGGGTGGCTCATGCGTCCGCCTCCATACGGGACTTGATGGCCTGCGCGCCCGGGTCGAGCCGGCGGGCCGCGTGCCGCGAGTAGATCCAGGCGATCAGGAAGGTGGTGACGAACTGCGCGAGACCGAGGATCAGCGCGACGTTGATGTTGCCGAAGACCTTGGTGCCCATGAAGCCGCCCGCGTAGTTGGACAGCAGCACGTACAGCAGGTACCAGGCGATGAAGGCGACGGTCAGCGGAAAGGCGAAGGAGCGGTACGTGCGCCGCAGTTCGGCGAACTCGGCGCTCTCCTGCACCTCGACGAACTGGGCCGTCGTGGGATGGGCCGGCGTGGCAGGGGTCGCGGAGTCCGGCACGGGCTCGGGCGGCGGGGCATCGGAAGCCACGGAATCTCCTCGTGACGCGGGTGCGGTGGAGTGGGACACGGGGGAAGACCTCACAGGTTCGGTCGGACGCTCGTCCCCCTGACAACGGCACGGGAAGCGCGACGACGCGGTTCAACCCCGGGCTTTTTCTTCCGGAAATGATTCGGGGAACGATTGAAGAGCACCGATGATCAGCGATAACTTCACTGGTCATGTACTCGTCCAAGCGCAGCCCGCGCGGGGACGGCACTCAAGGATGATGTGGAGAACCCATGGCTCATCTGGGATCCAGACGGCGGCGCGCACTCGCCCTGCCCGTAGGTCTGGCACTCACCGTCTCGCTCGGCTTCCTGCCCGCGGCCTCGGCGTCGGCCGCCCCCGCGGGCGGCCCCGCGCCGGTCGTGACGGACGGTCCGAAGCTGTCGTACGTGGTGAACACCTACGGCGGGGTCCTGACGGCCAAGTCGGTCGCGAAGGCGATAGACCGGGCAGGCGGCACGGTGGTGACCACCTATGACCGGATAGGTGTCACCGTCGCCACCTCGCAGAACCCGGACTTCGCTAAGACCGTGCGCAAGACCCCCGGCGTCCTGTCCGCCGGTGCCACCCGCACCGCGCCGCTGCCCTCGCAGTCCACCACGGACATCGGGGCGCCCCAGGAGCTGACGGCCGAACAGGTCGAGGCGGCGACGGCTGCCGCGGCGAAGGCGTCCGCGTCGGCGAGGTCGGCGGCCTCCGGGGCCGCCGCGGCCGACGAGCCGGACCCGCTGGAGCCCTTGCAGTGGGACCTGCCCGCCATCAAGGCGGACCAGGCGCACAAGGTCTCGCTCGGCAGTCCCAAGGTCACCGTCGGGGTCATCGACACGGGCGTCGACGACACCCACCCGGACCTCGCGCCGAACTTCGACCGCGCGGCGTCGGTCAACTGCGTGAGCGGCAAGCCCGACACGACGGACGGCGCCTGGCGGCCGACCGCCGAGGAGAGCCCGCACGGCACGCATGTCGCGGGCGAGATCGCCGCCGCGAAGAACGGCATCGGCGTCACGGGCGTGGCGCCGGGCGTGAAGGTGGCGGGCATCAAGGCGTCCACGCCGGCCGGCTACTTCTACGCCGAGGCCGTCGTGTGCAGCTTCGTGTGGGCCGCCGAGCACGGCATCGACGTGACGAACAACAGCTATTACACCGACCCGTGGTACTTCAACTGCCTGAACGACCCGGACCAGAGGGCCCTGGTCGACGCGATCACCCGGGCCACCCGGTACGCGGAGACGAAGGGCACGGTCAACGTGGCCGCGGCGGGCAACGAGAACTACGACCTCGCGTCCCGCTCGATCACCGACTCGTCCAGCCCGAACGACTCCACGCCCGGTGAGCGCGTCATCGACCCGGCCAAGTGCTTCGACATCCCGACCCAGCTGCCGGGAGTCGTCACGGTCTCGTCGACCGGCGCGAAGGGCCTGAAGTCGTCCTTCTCCAACCACGGTCTGGGCGTCATCGACGTCTCCGCCCCCGGCGGCGACTCCACCGCCTACCAGCCCCCGGCGCCCCCGGCGACCAGCGGTCTGATCCTCGGCCCGCTGCCGGGCGGCAGGTGGGGCTACATGGCCGGCACGTCGATGGCCTCCCCGCACGTCGCGGGCGTGGCGGCGCTGCTGAAGTCGACGCACCCGCACGCGTCGGCGGCGGCCATCAAGGCGCTGCTGAAGGTCCAGGCCACCCCGGTGGTCTGCCCGGAGGCGTACGACATCAACGGTGACGGCGAGATCGACGCCGTGTGCACCGGCGGCAAGCGCCACAACAGCTTCTACGGGGCGGGTCTGGTCGACGCCCTGGCGGCGGTACGCAAGTAGCCGCGCCCGGCACGGCACACACGCACCGCGGGCCGTCTCCCCCGAGGGGGGCGGCCCGCAGCCGTGGGTCAGCACGTGCCGGTCAGCACGTACGGGTCAGCATGTACGGGTCACATCTTGACGAGCACCTTGAGCGCGATGCGCTCGTCCATCGCCTTGTAGCCGCTCGCGATGTCGTCGAGGCCGACGCTCACGTCGAAGACCGGCGACGGGTCGATCGTTCCGTCGAGCACGTCGGGCAGCAGCTCGGGCAGGTAGGCGCGGGCGGGCGCGACGCCGCCGCGCAGGGCGATGTTCCGCGCGAACATGTGGCCGAGGTCGAGCCCGGTGGCGCTGCCGTGCGGCACGCCGACGTAGCCGATGGCGCCGCCGTCACGGGTGATCCGTACGGAGGTGAGCATGGACTGCTCCGTGCCGACCGCCTCGATCACGGAGTGCGCGCCCTGGCCGCGCGTCAGCTCCCGCACGGCCGCGACCGCCGCGTCGCCCCGCTCGGCGACGATATCGGTGGCGCCGAACGTCCTGGCGATGTCGGTACGGGCCTGGTGCCGCCCGAGCGCGATGATCCGCTCGGCGCCGAGCCGCTTGGCGGCCAGCACCCCGCAGAGCCCGACCGCGCCGTCCCCGACGACGGCGACCGTGGCACCGGGCCGCACACCGGCGCCGACGGCCGCGTGGTGGCCGGTGCCCAGCACGTCGGAGAGCGCGAGCAGCGCGGTGAGCAGCCGGTCGTCGGAGGCGGCGTCCGCCGGGAGCTTGACGAGCGTGCCGTCGGCGAAGGGCACCCGTACCGCCTCGCCCTGTCCGCCGTCGGAGCCGGGCCGGCCCCAGATGCCGCCCTGCGGGCAGGAGGTCGGAAGCCCCTCGTGGCAGATGTCACAGACGCCGTCGGACCAGGCGAAGGGCGCGACGACGAGATCGCCCGGGGCGAATCCGCTCACGTCGCCCCCGGCCTCCTCCACCACACCGAGGAATTCGTGGCCTATCCGCTGCTCGGGTCCTGTGTTGCCCTCGCCCCGGTACGGCCACAGGTCGCTGCCGCAGATGCAGGCACGCAGCACCCGGACCACCGCGTCGGTGGACTGCTGGATCGTGGGGTCGGCGACCTCCTCCACGCGAATGTCCCGGGGGGCGTGGATGACGGTTGCGCGCATGGGGGGTTTCCGTTCCTTTGGGGGGAAATGACGCGTACCGAATCGTTTGGTACGACCATTCACCGTAAGCGCGTGCCCGGGGGGCAGTGCAAACGAGCCTCGCGACGGGGAGCGTGCGCCGTACGATCCCGTGCACGGTCCGTACGCACGACGCGTGAGGCGGCGCCGCGCCGAGCGCCCCGGCGGCGGGGCCGGGCGAACCGGGCCCCATGCCCGATGTGCGGGACGTACGGAGCCGGTCGAGCCGCGAACCGCCCCCGGATACCGCGTACATCGGCTTCGCGACGGGCGGCGAGCCGGAGATCCCGGGCCGCGCGCCGAAGAACGGACCCGGTGCGCCACGTGAGCTGCCCGGATCGCGCCCACCCCAACTCCCCTCGTGCCACTGGGAAGAGGGCCCCTTCGACCTGAACCGGCCGACCGGTCAGGAGCAACTCACCACCAGGCTGCCGGGCAGCGGCGCCCAGGACCTGTCTTCGAAGCAGCGCCGCCCGCCCCAAGGGCGGGCCCGGCGGCGTCCGGTGCGCCGCGCTCGCTTCACTCTCTCCGCCTCGGACGCCCTAGACCCCCTAGACCCAATACCAGTGACATAGGGG
>NZ_QQNA01000119.1 GCF_003346515.1 Streptomyces corynorhini | reverse complement strand
CCACTCCCACTCCCACTCCCAGCCCCGCCTCCGACCCCGAACTGGCCACCTCCGGTGTCTCGCGCGGCGCCCTCCTCGGGCGGATCGTGGCCGCCGCCGCGCTCCTCGCCGCCGGGGTCGCCCTGTTCATCGGCGTACGCCAGCTCCGCGACCGCCCCCGCGCCTGACCTGCCCGGGTCCGGACGCCCGACCCACACCCGGGTCCTGACGCCCGACCTGCCCCGGCCCGGACGCCGACCCCCAGGCACACGTACCGTCCGCGCTCCACCCTGGATAGGCTGGGCGTGTCGGACCGTGCATTATTGGCCACCGCAGAGCGGAGAACAGTCCAGTGGCAGAGCGCAAGCCGATCGAGTCCTGGCTCACCGACATGGACGGCGTCCTCATCCACGAGGGTGTCCCGATCCCCGGCGCCGCCGAGTTCCTCAAGCGACTGCGGGAGTCGGGCAAGCCCTTCCTCGTCCTCACCAACAACTCGATCTACACCCCGCGCGACCTCCAGGCCCGGCTGTCCCGGATGGGGCTCGACGTGCCCGTCGACAACATCTGGACGTCGGCGCTCGCCACCGCCAAGTTCCTGGAGGACCAGCGGCCGGGCGGCACGGCGTACGTCATCGGCGAGGCCGGACTGACCACCGCGCTGCACGACATCGGCTACATCCTCACCGACCACGAGCCGGACTACGTCGTGCTCGGCGAGACCCGTACGTACAGCTTCGAGGCGCTGACCAGGGCGATCCGGCTGATCAACGGCGGCGCGCGGTTCATCTGCACCAACCCCGACGAGACCGGCCCCTCCACCGAGGGCCCGCTGCCCGCCACCGGAGCCGTCGCCGCGCTGATCACGAAGGCGACCGGCAAGGACCCGTACTTCGCGGGGAAGCCGAACCCGCTGATGATGCGCACCGGCCTCAACGCCATCGGTGCCCACTCCGAGACCAGCGCGATGATCGGCGACCGGATGGACACCGACGTGCTGGCCGGTCTGGAGGCGGGGATGGAGACCTTCCTCGTGCTCACCGGCGTCACCACGCACGCCGATGTGGACCGCCATCCCTTCCGGCCGTCGTGGGTCGTTGACTCGATCGCCGATCTGGTCGATCGGGTCTGAGGACGTCGCAGCACGTCAGCGAGGTATACGGCGGAGCGACTCGCCGGTAACCGCGTGCTCCGGATGCGAAAACCGCCCGCGCGGGTGAGTCTCGGTCCAGGAGGTTAACGATGCGCTCTGCTCTGCTCGCTCTCCGTGCCGCGAGTGCGGTCACCGTCCTGGTGGCCGTACCCGCCCTCGGCACCACCGTCGCCCAAGCCAACGACTCCGTGCGAGTCACCGTCAAACCGTCCACCGCCGGCCCGGGGGGTGAGGTCGAGATCCAGGTCGAGGGGTGCAAGGGCCACTCGGCCGTCGCCAAGTCCCGCGCCTTCGCCGCGAACGCCGATCTCGCGCGCCGCGCGTTCGGCGAGGAGTACAACCTGGACCAGGCCGAGACCGCCAGAAACCCCGACTACGCCGTGCCGCTGCGCGGTCACGTCAAGGTCAAACCGTCCGCCACCCCCGGCCGGTACGAGATCAACGTGACCTGTGACGGCCGCGACCACGCCTCGTCCGGGAGCTTCGAGGTCGTCCACGACGGACGGTCCGACGGCGGCCGGGACGGAGGCAGGGGCCACGACCGGGATCACGACCGGGACCGTGACCGGGGCTGGGACCAGGACCGCCGCGATCACGAACGGCCCGAGCACGAACGATCCGACCACGACAAGACCCCGTACGCCCCGGTCAGGGCCGGTGGCGGCGGTACGGCGACCCATCTCGCCGCGTCCTCCGACGCGGTGAAGGCGGACGCGGACAAGAAGGCCGAGGCCGCGAGCACCGGCCCCGGCACCCAGCACGCCGTGATCGGCCTGGTGCTGGCCGGGGTGGCCGCGGTCTCCGTGGCCTTCCGGAGCGTGCGGCGGCAGCGTACGGCCTCGCGCGACGCGGACTGACCCGTGTCCGCCGGGGACCACATCAAGAGCATCATCAGAGGCACAAGAAGCACAAGAGGTACGGGAAGCGCAAGAAGCACAAGAAGCACAAGAGGCGCAAGAAGTACGAGAGGTGCGGGGGGTTCGAAGGGGAGGGGCTCCGCAGGTCCCACAAGCCGACCCGCGGAGCCCACAGACCCCACCGGATCCACCAGGCCCACCGGATCCACCAGGCCCACCGGATCCCCCAGGTCCCCCAGGTCCACCAGGTCCATCGGATTCACCGAACCCATGGGTTCCTCCGGGGCCCCGAGCCGCGCCGGCCGGTCCAGACTGCTGACCGGCGTGGCCTGGGCCGTACTTCTGCTCGGGCTCTGCGTCTGGGGCCGGGGCGTCGGTGACGGCCTCGGAGGTCTGGGCGGCCTGAGCGGCCTCGGCGGAGGCTCCGCGCCCACCACGGGCGACGTGGCCGCGGTGGGCCGACCGCCCGGGGTACGGCTGCCGCCCGCCCGCGACCCCCTCGACGACGAACAGAACCGCGGCGCGGTGGCGGCGGCACCGCCCGCGGTCCCCACCCCCAAGCGCGTCGAGATCCCGTCCCTCGGCATCGCCGCGCCCATCGTGGCGCGCGGACTCGACGCCGAGGGCGCCGTCGACCCGCCACCGTACGAGATGCCCGACACGGTCGGCTGGTACGCCGACGGCGTCCAGCCCGGCGCGGTCGGCGCGGCGCTTTTGGTCGGGCATGTGGACACCGAGCGGCAGGCCGCCGTCTTCTACGGGCTGAGCGCCGCCAAGCCGGGCGGCAAGGCCATGGTGACCAGGGCGGACGGGCGGATCGCCGAGTTCACGATCGACGACGTACGGGTCGTGCCCCGGGACCGCTTCGACGCGAAGAAGGTCTACGGTCCGCGCGAGAAGAACCGCGCGGAGCTGCGCCTGATCACCTGCGGGGGAACCTTCGACACGAAGGAGCACGCCTACACGGCGAACGTGGTGGTCTCGGCGTACCTGACCGGGGTGAAGGAGCCGCGCGGGACGGCGAAGGGCTGAGACCGGACCTGTCGAGACCCGTCAGGCACGGTCGGGACGGTCCTGCCCCGTCCCGACCCGTTCCGCCCCGTCCCGACCCCTCCTGACGCGTCCTGCCCCGTCCTGACCCGTCGAGCTGTCGAAAGCGGTCGTTGACGGAAGAAACGCGTGGCCGCCGGGCCCGGTATGCCAGGATTGGCGACCGGGCCCGCCCGCACGGAATCACCCGGAATCACCCGGGACCAGGACGGCACCAGGACGGCACCAGGGCGGGACCAGGGCGGGACCAGGGCGGAACGGTGCGCCAAGGGGGAGCGTATGTACGGCAGTTATCCCGGTCGGCGCCGCATGCGCGCTGCCGCACGCGTCCGGAGGGCGACGGCCGCGACGGCCGTCCTGACGGCCACCGTGACAGGCGCGGCCCTGCTCCTGACGGGCTGCTCCTCCGGCCACGACGGCGGGGTCGACGGCGGGGTCGACGGCCGGGGTGAAGGCCGGGGTGACGGCGGCGACGGTGGCAGGACGCCCACGCAGGTCAGCCGGCCGCCCAGGGCCGAGGACCCGTTCTGGGTCAACCCCGACGGCAGCGCCGCCCGGCAGGTCGCCGCGTACACGGCCAAGGGCGACGCGGAGAACGCCGAGCTGATCCGGAAGATCGCCGAACAGCCCGCCGGGGAGTGGATATCCCCCGACACCCCGCAGGAGCAGGCCCAAGGCTTCACCGAGGCGGCCACCGAGGCCGACCGGGACGCGCTGCTGGTCCTCTACAACGTGCCGCACCGCGACTGCGGCCAGTTCTCCAAGGGCGGCGCAGCGGACGGCGACGCGTACCGGCGGTGGGTCGACAAGGTCGCCCGGGGCATCGGCGACCGGCGTGCCACGGTGATCCTGGAGCCCGACGCCGTACTCCACCTCGTGGACGGCTGCACGCCCGCCGAGTTCCACGAGGAGCGCTACGACCTCCTCAAGAAAGCGGTCCAGCGACTCAAGAAGCAGCCCGCCACCACGGTCTACCTCGACGCGGGCAACCCCGGCTGGCAGTCCCCCGACGCCCTCTTCGAGCCCCTCCAGCGAGCGGGTATCGCCGAGGCGGACGGCTTCTCCGTCAACGTGTCCAACTTCTACCCGACGGACGCCAGTACGGACTTCGGCAAGCGTCTCTCCGCCAAGGTCGGCGGCAAGCCCTTCGTCATCGACACCAGCCGCAACGGCAACGACTCCAACGGCGAGTGGTGCAACCCCGCCGGGCGGCGGATCGGGGCCGTCAGCCAGACGGGCGGCGGGGCCGAGATGCTGCTGTGGCTGAAGACCCCCGGCGAGTCCGACGGCAACTGCGGAGTGGGCGCCGGCTCCGTGGCCGGTCAGTTCCTCCCGGAAGTCGCGTACAAGATGGTCTACGGATACTGAGGCCGCCCGATCCGACACTGTGGGCTGCTTCCGCCCGGTCGCGGCCCGCAGTCGTCGGTCCCCTCCCGGGGGCGGGCGACGCAGCCCGGTACCGCGGGGGCGCCGCTGCTCAGCCCCGTTGTCCCTTGGACTGCCTTGCCGCGGGTCTGCCCGCTGCCACCGGCACGGACGCGCCCGCGTCGCGAGATCATGCGCGACGGGGGGTGAAGAGCATGACCCAGTGGTCGTTCTCGGGGTCGTGCAGCATCTCGCTGTCGAACGCGAGCAGACCTCTCGTCGGATGGTTGACGCGCTTCTTCGCGGACCTCCAGGTTCCGATCTCTCCTCGGTCCCAGTGGCCGCTGAACTCGGGGCTGCTCGTCGACAGCGCGCGAAACAGCGAACGAAGACGCTCGTCCTCCGGGTAGAGACCGAGTGCTTTGCGGAATTCGGCGGCGGCCACTCGGGACAGTTGCTCCGCTCCCTCGTTCCCGAGCACCTCGCGGAGTCCCGCCGACATGAAGGCTTGGTGGACGATGCTGCGGCCGTACGGTCCGTCGTCGAAGAGGGGCCCGAACAGATCCGCCGCGGCCACGTTGAACGCCAGCATGTCGAGTCGGCCGTCGTGAACGGTGACCGGCATGGTGTCGTCCAGGCTGTCGAGCAGTTGCCTGAGCCCCGGTCGGATTTCCGCGGCCGGCGCCCGCGGCCGCGGAGGTCGCTCGTCGGCGAGCCGGAACAGGTGATCCCGCTCGGCGTTCGAGAGCCGGAAGGCCCGCGCCAGTGCGGTGAGGATCTCCCGTGAAGGGCGGGACGCGCGCCCTTGTTCGAGACGGGTGTAGTACTCGACCGAGATGCCCGCGACGTCGGCGAGTTCCTGGCGTCTCAAGCCCGGCACACGCCTGTGAGACAGCGGGGACGCCCCGGGTCGGTCGCGGGGTGTCGTCTCCGAGCGGTGGTGGCGTAGATACGCGCCCAGACCTGACCACTCGTCTCGCACCATGACTCCATTGTCCCGCACCGCTGGTGGGCGCCGGGCCGGGTGTGTGGCCCTGCGGATACCAGGCTCGACGAAGCCTCCCCGATCATCGAACACTCCGTCAGTGTCGGCGACGAGGGCGGCGGCGCACACGTACGTCGGCGCACCCCGCCACGCGCACGATCTCACCCAGGAGGCCGACACATGACCGCAGCGAGCCGAACCCTGATCATGACCGGGGCCACTCGGGGGATCGGCCTGGAGGCCGCGCGAGACATCCTCGGACGCGGACCCGATACCCACCTGGTGGTTCTTGGGCGAGGCTCCTCTGCCGCCGAGGTGCTGCCGAGCCTGCGGGAGATCTCTCCCCACGTCTCGACCGTCGGCATCGATCTGTCGAGCAGGGCGAGCGTCGCCGCCGCCGGCGCGCAGCTGGAAGACCTCCTCGATTCCGGCGAGTTGCCTCCGCTGCGGGGACTCGTCTTCAACGCGGGTGTCCACCTCTCCAACGCGTTGCAGACCACGGTCGACGGGTACGAGAGAACCTTTGCCGTGAACGTCATGTCCACCCACCAGCTCCTCAGGCAACTACACCCCCATGTGCAGGCACCGGCACGCATCGTCGTCACGGTCAGCGACGCGCACTTCGGTGATGTGCGGCATACCGGGGGAACCATGCCCGCACCCCGTTGGGCCATCCCGGAGATCTCCCGACCCGGAGCGTTCGACCGCTCCGGGAATGTCCGAGCCGGCCGTCGCGCTTATGTGACGAGCAAACTCGGCGGCATTCACCTGGTCCACGAATGGGCCCGGCGATTGCCCGATGGCATCGACATCGTCTCCTACAACCCCAGCCTCGTGGTCGGAACCGGGCTCGCGCGCGAAACGGGGGGAGCTTTCCCCTTCCTGATGAGCAGAGTCATCCCGCTGCTCGCGCTCACCCCTCTGGTGGACACCCCGGTCCCCGCGGGCAGGACATTGGCCAACGCCATCCTCGGTGTCACCCCCGCCGCGACCGGTGCCTACATCCACCGGAAGGCGGCCACGGCGTCATCCACGGAGTCCTACGACTCCGACCGCGAACGCGCCCTCTGGAATTGGCTGGAACAGGACCTGCGGACCACCACGTGAGGCGCCGGGAGCGTCTGCGGTATTCGCCGGTCTGTTGTCAGCGACAGTCTGGAGCCGGTTCTTCAGCCGGTGACCGGAACGGTTTCACCGATTTCGTCGGGACGATTTCGCCGGGACGGACGCAGGAGGGCGTTGTGCGGGAAGCTCATGCCCGCGTCGGCGCGGTTCCCGCGACCGGCCCCCAGGGCCTGGTCTCCCTCGACGTCGTGTGCGCGCACCGGGCCGAACTCGCCGCCGTCCTCCCCCGGACCGGTACGGAGAGGTTCCACGGCGTCGACCGGCTTCCCGGCGCGGTGGCAGGGGACGGCCTGGCCGCCCGTTCGGCGCTCAGGGCCAGGTGAGGAGCGCGCGGGCGGTGGGTTCGTCGACGACGAGGGTGTCCAGGATGCCCGAGCGGAGGATGGCCGAGATGGCGCCGCGTTTGCCGAGCCCTCCGGCGACACCGATGACGCTGTCGACGGCGCGCAGATCCTTCAGCGAGATACCGATACGGCGGTCGTCGAGGCCGCGCAGGGCCTGGCCCTCGGCGTCGAACATGAGGGCGCACGTCTCGGCCGCCACGCCGGAGGCCAGCAGCGCTTCCCGCTCGGCCGGGGCCAGCCGGTCGTACACCTGCGACTCCGGCGGGGTCCAGGAGCCCACCGAGACGACCGCCCGGGTCACCTTGCGGTACTGGTCGACAAGGTCCTCGCGAAGTACCCGGACATCAAGGTCCTGGCCAAGGACACCGCGAACTGGAAGCGGGACGAGGCCGTCAACAAGATGAAGAACTGGATCTCGGCCTTCGGCAACAAGATCGACCGGGACGCTCGTCGCAGGAGTGGACTCCTCCACGCAGTCGTGCAAGGTCGAGCTGCGCGGCCTGCGCGACGGCCGGCTCGTGGGCAGCGGCTCGGCGCCGCACCCGCCCGCGAGCCCGCCGGCCAGCGAACAGGCCCCGGACGCCTGGTGGCAGGCGCTGCTCCTGGCCTTCTCCGCCGCGATGTGCGACGCCGGAGCGGCGCCAGGTGACGTGTCCGCCATCAGTGTCGCGGCGCAGTGCCACGGACTGGTCGTCCTCGACGCCGACGACCGGTGATCCGGCCGGCCAAGCTCTGGAACGACACCACCTCCACCCCCGAACTGCTCGAACTGCGGTCCCTGATCGGCGACACGGCCCTCGTCCACCGCACCGGATCGCTGCCCACGGCGGCCTTCACCCTCAGCAAGATCGCCTGGCTCGCGCGCCACGAGCCGCACTCCTTCGCCCGCGTGCGCCGCGTCATGCTGCCGCACGACTACCTGCCCTTCCGGCTCACCGGCCGCGCCGTGACCGACCGCTCCGAGGCGTCGGGCACCGGCTACTTCGACGCGACGGACAACCGCTACCTGACCGAGCATCTGGACCTCGTCGCCGACGCCGACTGGCTGCCCATGCTCCCGGCCGTACTCGGACCCGACGAGCCGGCGGGCGAGGTCACCCCCAGGCACTGAGCGCCCTGGGACTGCGCGGACCGGTCCTGGCGGGCGCGGGCGGCGGTGACCAGCACGCCGCCGCGCTGGGGCTCGGCATGGCCCCGGGCGACCTCATGTACTCCTTCGGCACCTCCGGTGTCGTCATGGGCGTCAGCGAGCACGCCGTCCACGACCTGGCGGGCTTCGTGGACGGTGTCGCCGACATGGCCAACGGCTATGTCCCCCTGGTCAGCACGTTGAACGCGGCCAAGGTCACCGACACCTTCGCCGCGCTGCTGGGCGTGGGACACGAGGAACTCTCCCGGCTGGCCCTCCGGGCCCCGGCCCTCGACGCCCGCCCGGCCATGGCCGCCTACCTCGACGGGGAACGCAAGCCCAACCGCCCCACCGCCCAGGGGCTGCTGAGCGGCATCACCTCCCACACCACCAGGGAACAACTGGCCCGCGCCGCCTACGAGGGCGTCGTCTTCGGCCTCTACACCGGCCAGGGGCACTTGGAGCGCAGCGCCGTCCCCACCGGGGGTCGGGTGATCGCGGTGGGCGGCGGCGCCCGGTCGGCCGCGTACACCCAGCTGCTGGCCGACATCGTGGGGCGGCCGGTCCTGACGGCCGACGCCGCCGAGGCGACGGCGCGCGGCGCCGCCGTACAGGCCGCGGCCGTCGCCACCGGCACACCGGTCGTGACCGTACGCGCGGCATGGGCGCCGCCCACCCGCGTCGCCGCCGAACCCGGTACGTTCCCGGCGCGGGCCTGGGACGACTACCGGGCCACGGCCGCGGTGACCGCACTGGACCGGCCATGACCGCCGCCGTCCACGAGCCCCTGCGCGACTGGTACCGGGCGTACCCGCCCTTCACCGTCGGCGGCAGCCTCTACGCCGTACCGCCCGCACACCGCGCCGCCACCGCGGCGGCGCTGGCCGAGCGCGACTGCCGGGTGCACGTCGACATCATCGTCGACGCGGCCGGGCGCGGCCTCGGTGTCAGCCGCCACGAACTCGACCGGGCCCGCGCACTCGCCCCCGGCGCCAGGATCGACCTGCACCTGATCGTCGCGGACGCGCTGCCCGCCGCGGCGACCGCCGAGATCGTCGGGGCCACGGTCGCGACCGCGGCCCGGCTCGGCGTGGAGGCGGTCACCATGGACCTCGCCCGTATCGAACGGTGTCCCACCGCGACGACGCGCTCCACCGGTCCGGCATCGCGCTCTGGCTGGAGCACTCCCCCGGGGCGCGCGTCCAGGAACTTCCCCCCGGCGTCGACGGATCCCTGGTGATGTTCATCCCGCCCGGCACCAAACGGTCCGCCGACCCGTCGATGCTCACCGAGGTCAGCCGCCTCGCCGCCACCATGCCCACCGCTGTCGACGGGGGCATCACCGCGCCCGTCGCCGCACAGTGCGCGGCACAGGGCGCCACGTACATCGTCGCGGGCCGCAGCCTGCTCACCGCCGCGTCACCCGCCCCCGCCCCTGCACCCGCACCCGCACCCCGTACCGAGACCCATCGAGAGGATCTGCCATGACCCGCACCGGCACCGTCCCTTCCACCATGAGGGCGGGCGTCCTCACCGGTCCGCGCACTCTGACCGTCGAGGAGGTCCCCACCCCGGCCTGCGCCGCCGACGAGGTCGTCATCCGCGTCGCGGCGGTCGGAGTGTGCGGATCCGACACCCACTACTTCCGCCACGGCCGCATCGGCGACTTCGTCGTGGACGCGCCCCTGATCCTCGGTCACGAGCTGTCCGGACGCATCGTCGCGGTGGGTACGGACGTCCCCGCGACCCGCGTCGGCGAACGCGTCGCCGTCGAACCGCAACGCCCCTGCCGCCGCTGCCGCCAGTGCCGCGCGGGCCGCTACAACCTCTGCCCCGACATGGAGTTCTACGCCACCCCGCCGGTGGACGGCGCCTTCGCCGAATACTGCGTCATCCGCACCGAGTTCGCGCACGCCGTACCCGACGCGCTCTCCGACGAGGCCGCGGCCCTCCTGGAGCCCCTGTCGGTGGCCATCACCACCATGCGCAAGGCCGGCGTCGTCCCCGGATCCAGCATCCTCATCGCCGGCGCGGGCCCCATCGGCATCATCTGCGCCCAGACGGCGCGGGCCTTCGGAGCGGCTCGGATCGTCGTCACCGACCCCGTGGGGGAACGCCGCGAGCGCGCCCTGCGCTTCGGCGCCACCGAGGTGATCGACCCGCTGGACACCGACATCGCCACCGCCGGCCTCGACGTCGACGCCTTCGTCGACGCCAGCGGTGCGCCCGCGGCCGTCATGTCCGGCATCAAGGCCGTCGCCCCGGCCGGCCGGGCCGTCCTCGTCGGGCTCGGCTCCTCGGAGATGGCCCTGCCCGTCGAGCACATCCAGAACCGCGAGATCACCGTCACCGGCATCTTCCGCTACACCGACACCTGGCCCGCCGCCATCCACCTGGCCGCGACCGGACAGGTCGACCTCGACTCACTCGTCACCGGCCGGTTCGACCTCGAACACGCCGCCGAAGCCCTGGAGAGCGACCTCGACCCCGCGGGCCTGAAGTCGGTCGTCTACCCCGTCCCCGTACCCACCTCCGCTCCGCAGCCCGGCCTCGCAGACAGGCCCCTTACGCACCGAAAGGTCACCCGCACATGTCATCACCGTTCAGCCTCGAAGGCCGCACCGCTCTCGTCACCGGCGGCAACCAGGGACTCGGCAAGGCGTTCGCGTTCGCCCTCGCCCAGGCGGGCGCGCGCGTGGCCATCTCCGGCCGGCGCCCCGAGGCCAACCGCGCCGTCAGCGAACAGGCCGCGGCGGCCGGCTTCGAATTCGCCGCCATCACCGCCGACATCACGGACGACGCCCAGGTGACGGCCATGACGGAACAGGCCGAGGAATCCCTCGGCGGACACATCGGCATCCTCGTCAACAACGCCGGCACCTGCTACCACGCGCCCTCCTTCGAGGTCACCGACGACCAGTGGTCCTCGGTGTTCGACCTGAACGTACGCGCCCTGTGGAAGACCTCTCTCGCCGTGGGCGCGGGCATGTGCCGCCGGGGCTCCGGATCGATCGTCAACATCGGCAGCATGTCCGGCCTCATCGTCAACCGGCCGCAGTGGCAGCCCGCCTACAACGCGTCCAAGGCGGCCGTCCACCAGCTGACCAAGTCGCTCGCGGTCGAATGGGCCCCCCACGGCGTACGCGTCAACGCCCTGGCCCCCGGCTCCACCAAGACCGAAATGGCCCCGGTCGACCGTCCCGACCTGCGCCGCCACTGGATCGACGACTGCCCCCAGCAGCGCGCCGCGCTCCCCGAGGAGATCGCCCCCAGCGTGGTCTTCCTCGCCAGCGACGCAGCCGGCTTCATCACCGGATCCATCCTGGTCGCCGACGGCGGCTACACCGCGGTCTGAGACAGGAGACGTGAACATGAGCACCCTCGCCACCAACCGCCGGATCGTCGTCACCTCCCTCGACGACATCCGCGTCGAGCGGATCCCGCGCCCCGAACCCGGGCAGGGCCACATCCTGGTCCGCTCCACCGTCGTGGGCATCTGCGGCTCCGACATGCACGCCGTCCATGGCCGCCACCCCTTCGTCAGCCTGCCGATGCGCCCCGGACACGAAGTGGTCGGAGTCATCGCCGCAACGGGGCCCGGGGTGGACCCCGCCCGCACCGGCACCCGTGTCGTCATCGAACCCAACCTCGCCTGCGGCACCTGCGCCCAGTGTCTGCGGGGCCGCTACAACATCTGCGCCACCCTGGATGTCTTCGGCTGCCAGACGCCCGGCGGCATGACCGACCACTTCGTGATCGCCGCCGATCGTGCCGTACCGCTCCCCGACGACCTCGACGATCTCCGCGCCGCCCTCGTCGAGCCCGCGGCCACCCCGGTGCACGCCGTGCGCCGCGCCGGTGACCTCACGGGCCGCCGGGTCCTCGTCGTCGGAGCCGGTCCCATCGGTCTGTTCGTCCTCCTCGCCGCGCGGGCGGCCGGGGCCGCGCACATCGCGGTCGCCGACCTGCTCGAAGGCAAGAGGGAACTCGCCCGCCGCCTCGGCGCCGACTCCGTCCTCGACCCGGCCGACCCCGACGCCGCGGACCACGCCGTCACGGCCCTCGGTGGCAGGGCGGACGTCGTGTTCGACTGCGTCTCCAGGGAGTCGACCGTACGCCTGGCCATCAACGTCCTGGACAAGGGCGGCCTGCTGATGACCGTCGGTGTCCCCAGCGGTCCCACCTCGATCGACCTCGACCTCGTCCAGGACCGCGAGCTGACCATCATGGGCAACCTCATGTACACCCGCCAGGACATCGACCGCGCCATCGAACTGCTGCGCAGTGCCACGTTCGCCCTCGGCGACATCGTCACCGCCACGTACGACATCGAGGACGCGGCCGAGGCGTTCCGCGCCTCCGACGATCCCCGACACGTCAAAGTACTCGTCACCGTCGCGCTGCCCTGAACCCCGCGTACCCGCCCAGCCGCGGGCCGCCCGCGTGTCACGGCCGGGATGACACGGTGAAGGGTGAACTCGGAGCGCATACCCGTCAGGGTTTCGCTGTCGACGATCTCGTCCACGACCGGGGAGGGGATGCTGCCTGTCATGCACGGGGAGTGTCCGCCTGCGGAACGTCGTTCGGACGGGAGCACTCCGGCTGGGATCCGGGCGATGCCGGGCGGATCGGCGTCCGCCCCCGCCGCACCCGCATCGCACGCGCATCAGAGCCGGATCGGGGCCGCATCGGAGCCGGATCGGGTCTGAGAGAAGGCAGCGGAGGGAGCGACCGGAACCGCTCGCTCCGTCCCCGCCTGCAGTGGCCCCAGCGCCGACCTATGTGACCAGCAGCCGTGCGGGCCGCGTCGGCAGGCGCCGGGTGCCAGGCCCGGCCCGGCCTGGCCCGGCCGAGGGATCGCACCGGCTGCGAGGCGGGCAGGCGGGTAGGCGGCGCCCCTACTCGAAGCGTGCCGGGTCGCCCGCGCCCCGGCGCACGATCTCGACGTCGCCGCCCGAGAAATCGATCACCGTGGTGGGTTCGGTGCCGCAGTCGCCCGAGTCGATCACGGCGTCCACCACGTGGTCGAGCCGTTCCTTGATCTCCCAGCCCTGCGTCAGCGGTTCGTCCTCGCCCGGCAGCAGCAAGGTGCTGGAGAGCAGCGGCTCCCCAAGCTCGGCGAGCAGTGCCTGCGTCACGACGTGGTCGGGGATGCGGACGCCGACCGTCTTTTTCTTCGGGTGCAGCAGTTGGCGCGGCACTTCCCTGGTCGCCGGGAGGATGAACGTGTAGCTGCCGGGCGTCGCCGCCTTGATCGTCCGGAACACGTCGTTGTCGATCTGCACGAACTGCCCCAGCTGCGCGAAGTTCTGGCACACGAGGGTGAAGTGGTGGCGATCGTCGAGGTTGCGGATCGACCTGATCCGGTCGATACCGTCGCGGCTGCCGAGCTGGCACCCCAGTGCGAAACAGGAGTCCGTCGGATACGCGACGAGCGCGCCGGAACGGATGCTGTCGGCCACGCTGCTGATGGTGCGCCGCTGAGGGTTCTCCGGGTGCACGTCAAAGTACTTCGCCATCAGCTGAGCGTACGTGATGGCGCCCCGCACCCTCACGAGGCCGCCCCGGCCCTCCGCGTCGCCGACTCCCCGAACTCCTCTCCGTTCCGTGCCGTCCGTCGGCCGGCGCGCCTTGCGTTCCGGCGTCGCCGCAGGCGGTCACCAAGCTCGCCCGAGAGATCACACGTGCAGAAGCTGCTGCGCACCCCGCGAGGCCAGGTGTCCGATCCGTAGCCTTGCTGAGCGGCCAAAGCCGACGGTGACAACCGCCCACCATGCCACCCCCACGCCGAACACGGACCAGCGGACCCTCTTCACGGCGTCACGATACGTCGGCACGGGAAAACCGGAGGGGTGTGTCACGCCGTCAGGTCGACCGCGTGGGCGCCGTGTGGATCAAAAGGGTCAGAGATCCGGCACGCGGAAAGGATCCTCGGCACCCCGATGCCCGGTGATCTCGCTGAGTCTCTGCGATGCCACAACGGCGTGAGCGCCTGGACATCCATCCTGCCAGAGCAGTCCCCGCTCGCAGTGAGCGGCATCGTGGACCATTGGCAGACCCGCATGACCGTCGCGGCGGAGAACGACGGCCTGACAGCTCGTCCTTGGGACGACGCGCCTTGGTGGCACCCACTATGGGTTCCCTGGACTGAGAGTGCCGATGGCGCGACGCAGGTGATCGACCTGCGTCCCGGCCCAGAGGCCCGGCGTCTCGGCTGGGCAGGCCATAGCGGTGGCGGCGACTTCACCGACCCCTGGCCTGACCTGGCGAGCCTTCTCCACGGAGTCGCGCAAGCACTGCATGAAGGTGGAGACGTCCGCGGACCGCACCCCTACCTCACCACGCAAGGCGAGAGGTGGTGGGACGAGGAGGGTTGCCGCGAACTGAACGGTCACCCGCTGACGGCCGCCCCGGACGACCGGAGGTTCACGTGACTGAGCGGATCCCCGTGACGGCCCCCGCGCCGGGAGCAGGGTGTGCCGGGTTCATCGGTACTCACCTGTGTGCGGTCCTGCTGGACAGAGGCGCGCAGGTCACCGCTGTGGACAACCTGTTGGCCAACTGAGCGTCTCGGCCGGGCTCACATGATGTCCGGAACCGCCTGCGACAGGGCTGAGCGGGGGACGTTCACGGCCGTTCCGTCGCTCAGGCCACATGATGGGTGCATGCAGATCACCCCGCGCGCCTTCGCCCACGTCCGCCTCACGGTCACCGACATCGACCGTTCGCGTGCCTTCTACGAGGATCTCTTCGGCCTGCCCGTTGCTTTCGAACTGCCTCCGGACGCGGACGACAAGACACGCGAAGAGCTGTCCTTCCTCTTCGGTGGCGTCATCTACCAGCTGGGCGACTCCCTGCTCGGACTGCGCCCGGTTGCCTCGGACCGCTTCGACGAGGACCGAGTGGGCCTGGACCATGTCAGCTTCGCGGTGAGCAGCAGGGAGGAGCTGGAGGCGGCGCGGCGCGTCCTGGACGACCGCGGCGTTCCCCACGCGGGCATCAAGGACATCGGCGTGGGCTGCATCCTGGAGTTCCGCGACCCCGACAACATCGCCCTGGAACTCTTCGCCCCCGCTTCCTGACCCGCGCCGTCCTCCCGCTGATGCGGCAGGGCTCGTTGGTGGCGGTGTCGGGGCGACGCCCCAATGACGACGACCTCACACAGCCCTGGTTCTACCCCCCCACGATTCCTCACTGTCGAGGATCTCGCCGCTCTGGGGCCTCTTCCGTGGTCCGCTGTGTCCCGCTCGGCCGGCCGAGGCTGTCGTCCCCTTGTCCGGGCGCCTGGAGCGGTGGAGTCGAAATGCCACTCCTGCTGCGAGTGCATGGTGCAGCGCGGTCACCGGCGACGGGCCAGAGACGGAGCAGTGCTGTGGGCGAGGGGTCAGAACCTGGCGGACGGCCCGGTGTGGCGGACGGTCAAGAAGGCGGCACAGGACAACGCCCGCGGCGCTGCTCTGCGTCACGCCGCCGCCGCGCCCGCGCGCCGGGCAGGCCGGGCCGGAACCGGCGGTGTGGGAGTGGTGCCGCACCGGGCCGGCCGCTGCCTGGGCTGACCCCTCGGGGCCGCAGGACGGTGGCCGATCCGCTGGAGGAGTCAGCCCAGGCGTACCCGGAGGCAGATGCCGGGCGGTGGGAGGACTGGGCGGCACTCAGGTGCAACCGACGGGAAGACCACCCTCGCCCATCTGCTCACCGGCCTCTACCTGCCCACGTCCGGAGCCGTCACTTGGGACGGCACCGACCCGGCGGACGCCGACCTGGCGGACGCCGACCCGGCGACGGTATGGGCGCAGATCGCCATGGTGCCGCAGGACTACACACGCTGGCCGCTGACCGTACGGGAGAACATCACGTTGAGCCCGCCCCACGGCAGGGGGGCGATACCGACGTCCACGCGGCGGCTGACGCAGCTGGAGCCGCCACCGCGATCAGCCGTCTCCCGGCCGGACTGGACACCTCCCTCGCACGGTCCTGGTGGGGAGGCCCTGACCTGTACGGCGGACAGGGGCAGCGCCTCGCCATCGCCCGAGCCTTCCACCGCTCCGCCTCGGTACTGGTGCTCGATGAGCCAACCGTCGCCCTCGATGCCCGCGCCGAACACCAGATCTTCAGCCGCCCGCGCGCCCTGGCCGCCAGTAACACAGCCCTCTTCATCACGCACCGCCTGGCCAACGCGCGCGGTGCCGACCGCGTCGTTGTCATGGATCAGGGCAGGATCGTGGAATCCGGGACGTACAGAGAACTGCTGGATCAGCGGGGCCTGTTCGCCGAACTGCACCAACTCCAGGGCGACGGCCAGGACCAAGACGTCACCGCTGCAGGGTCCGCCATTCGGTGCGCACCGCGCCCGTGAAATGCGCACCGAATGCGCAATTCCAATGACCTGTGCGCACCGACTCCGTACGGTAACCGGCTTCCACCCTATGGCCATTCAGAGACCAGCCCGGGTACGTGGAAAACGCGAAGACGCCAACAGCGTGCCGATGTCGCAGCGTTACTTGTCGCGATCCGTGGAGTCAGCAGGAGGCCGATGCGCGCGGTCGTAGGATTCCTGCGCCGCTGACACGTCGCCGAGGTGCGCGATCGACCATTCCTCAAGTGCGCTCAGCGGTTCGCACAGAGTGCGGCCCGCCTCGGTGAGCGTGTATTCGACGCGGACCGGAACTTCGGGGTAGACGGTGCGGCGCACGATTCCGTCCCGTTCGAGCCCGCGCAGAGTCTGGGTGAGCATCTTCTGCGAGATGCCCTCGACGCGTCGGCGCAATTCCGAGAAGCGGACGCTGCCGTCCCGGAGGGCGACCACGATGAGCACCGTCCAACGGTCGCCAATACGATCCAAGATGTGGCGAGTGCCTTCTTCCCGTCGGTGAGCTGCGCTCATACGGTAATCGCAGCGCGTCGCCCGACGCCATCTTGATCCCGCCAGAGGTGGCCTTCGAGATCAATGCAGGCCTACGCCGTCATCGCGAGCCCTACGTCGGCATCACCGAGAACGGCACCCCGCGCCCGGGGCTCTACCGGCTCAACCATGCGGGGGCAGCCCCGAAGACCGCCCGCACGGCCGCTCGGGCCTACCTCGACGGGCTGACGCCCCACCAGAGGGTGGTCGGTGCCCTGCCGATGGACGCCCCGGAATGGCGGTTGTGGACGAACGCGATCCCGACATGGCACCCGAAGGGCATGCGCCTGGAGCGTCTCACCGACCGTGACCGCGACCGCGCACTCGCCGTCGTCGAGGCGAGTCTCAGTCCGGCCGGCTACGCCCAGGTGAGAGCGGCGATGGCACTCAACGAGCACCTGGGCCAGCTCATCGACGACTACCGGGACACGCTCACGGAGTTCGCCTACTGGTTCACCGTCTTCGGGACTCCTTCGGACGACTCTCCGTGGGGATGGCAACTGATGGGCCATCACGTGGACCTGCACTGCGTCTTCGTCGGAGGGCAGGTGGTTCTCGCCCCCGTGTTCCTCGGTGCCGAGCCGACGACCGGGACGGGACGGTTCGAGGGCGTCACGGCCTTCGGCGACGAGACCGAGGTCGCCCTGACGTTCCGCCGCACCCTGATCCCCAACCGCGAGGGCGAGTTCCTGATGGGGTCCTCGCTTCGCGCAGAGGACCTTCCGCCCGAACTCGCCGGCCCGTGGAACGGCCGGCATGTCGCCGGCGCGGGCAGTGACAACCTCATCCTGCCTGCCGAGGGGATCGTCGCGGCGAGCCTGCCTGCCGACCAGCGTGACGGTCTGGTGGAGCTGATCCGGGTCTATCTCGACCGTCTCCCGCTGCCACAGGCCGAGCGCACCCTGGCGCTCGTCCGTGAGCACTTCGACGAGACTCGATTCGCCTGGCGCGGCGGCCACGACGACGAGTGCGCCTTCTACTACCGGATCCATTCACCCGTGCTTCTGGTCGAGTACGACAACCATCCCGGTGTCTTCCTCGCCAATCCCGAGCCCGCCCGCTTCCACGTCCACACCATCGTGCGGGCCCCCAACGGCAACGACTACGGACGTGATCTCCTCGCCCAGCACTACCGGCTCCACCACGGCAGTTGACCAAACCGGGACTCGTCGAGCCCGGCGATCAGCCGGCAAGGCACACCCTCGACTGCGATCAGCCATCACTGTCCGTCCTTGCCACTTGGTCGCTGATGGCCCACGTCATGAGCTGTCCAAGCCGATCGCCGCGGTGTTCGGGCCTGGCCGAGGTGTACATCGACATCATGGTGACCGCGCGTTCCTCGCGTTCTGATGCGGTCCAGCCGGAGATGACAGGGGTGGATCCTCGGCGTCGGCTCTGGTGGCCGACCGTATCTCGTACGGAGGCATTCCGGTCATCGCGGGCATCCCAGCGGCTCTCCTTCGTACGCCGATGCGCGAACAGGTCACCACCGCGGCGACGATCCTGTCCGAGCCGACCGGCAGCGGGAACTTCCGGTGCGCTCGCGTGTGTCACCACGCCGCAGTCCCGCCCCGGGGATGAAGCTGGGGGTGATGACCTGCGGAGAGTGCGGGGCGTGGGAGTGCCGTGAGTGCTTCCCCGGCGGCCCGCCGCCACGCGACACGCTGTGCGAGAAGTGCAGCCGGACGAGGTGCGCCGACTGCTCGACCTGCGGGTGTACGCCCAAGTGCCTGAGCTGCGAAGGCCGGGTGAGTACGGAAACGCATATCCGCGTCGACCGGCCCCGCTGGTGCGCGTGCGTGTGCGTGGCACCGGCTCCGGCCCGGCTCCGGACAGCCTCGCGCTGCCGCTGGAGCAGTGCGGCGGGACGCCGACTGGGTGATGGCCTTTCGTTCCGGTCCGGCGTTGAACCGCGTATGACCCACCGCCTTTACGAGCACGACCTCGGCGCCCTCTACCTGACCCACGCCCCGGCCCACCTGGACGTCGATGATGCCGCCCCGGCGCTGGTCGCGAGCTTTTCCGACATCAGCCATCAGCGCCGCCCGGATCAGGCACGGACTCGCGTGCCGCCACTTCGCCACGACCGGCGACGAAAGCCAGATGGGTGCAGCTCCCGCTACACCCAAGTCAGCTTGACACTTCCTCCCGTCGCAGGTCGCTGGCTGTGGCGGGGATGGCGTTGTCGATGAGGACGGCGGCGATGGCGGCGGCGGGGAAGGCGTCGGCGTTGAGGACCCGGGTACGGGCCGCGGCGCCGTCGATGAGCAGCGCGAGCTGCTCGCCGAGCTGCTCGCCGAGCTGTTCGGGGGCGGCGGCGCCGGCTTCGCGGGCGGTGTCGGCGAGCCGCGCGGCGACGGCCTTCTTGTAGTCGCGCGCGTATGGGGATGCGGGGTGCTGGGGGTCGTGGAGTTCGACGGCGGCGGCGATGTAGGGGCACAGCGGAGTGGTGGGGGGATGTCGAAGGCGGCGAGGAGCCGTTCGCGGGGCGTGAGGTCGGTGCGGTCGCACACGCCGGACAGGACGGCGGGGTCGAACCGGCGCAGGTACTCGGCGACGAGTTCGTCCTTGCCGGTGAAGTGCTGGTAGGCCGTGCGCTTGGACACCTCGGCCGCCGCACAGAGCTGGTCCATGCCAGGCGTAGACCGCGGATCGAGCGGAAGTACGGGCGGCGGTCGTGGACGATCGTGTGGCCCGAGGAGACGGTGCACGCGGAGGCGGACCGCTTCCTGCGTCTGCGTGATGGTTCGGGAACGCAGAGGACGTACTCGTATCTGCTGGTGGACCATCTGCGGTGGCCGGAGCGAGAGTGCCTGGCCCTCGCCGAGGTCCAACTGCGGTATCTGGAACGGTACATGGGTATCATCGGCGCCGAGGTCCGCATGCCGCTCGGCGAGCCGTGGCGGGTCGGTAAGCGCCCCTACGGCCGCTCCGCGTTGTCGACCGCGGCGGCTTGCCTTGATCATGGAATTGCGCTGCGGGCGCCGGGATCCCTTCGCCGTGGAGATCGCATTCCACGGGCCGGGCGGGAGCCTGCCTCGGTGGCGATTCTCCCGTGACCTGTTGCTGGCGGGCCTGCACGGAGGCGTCGGAGAGGGAGAAGTGATGATCTGGCCTCCCGAGGAGACTTCAGCGGGCAGAGCCCTGCTCCTGCGCCTGGGACCGCGGGACCGTCACGCCCTTTTCCGCGGTACGGCACTGCACCATGAGCCGCTGGCTCGCGCACACCGTCGCCGTGACCGTTCCGGTCGGCCGTGAGATGGCCGAGGTCGACTGGGGCGAGGAAAACCGCCAGCTCTTCGCGATGTGCAGGGCACACGGGCCTCCTCCGGCCTTCCTCACCCCGCAGTGCGTTTCGTTTGGATCAGATGGCCGCGCCGGTCTCCTGGGTCGGCGCGTGCCACCTCAGAGGGCGGTACGTTTGGCTACTGTTGCCGCGCACCAAATGTTCTGGCGCCCGATGGTTGCTCTCAGGAGTTCGTGATGGCGGGATCTGGCAGGGAAGCATCGATGTCGGGGGACGGAGACGGGGACGGGGGGCGGCTCGGAGCGCTGCGGGAGACGGGGCTGACGGCGGCGTCGGACGCGGGGATGGAGCGATTCGCTCGGCTGGCGGCAGAGCTGGTGGGTGTCCCGGTGGCGCTGGTGTCGCTGCTGGAGTCCGCGCGGCAGATCCTTCCCGGCATGGTGGGACTGGCCGATCCGTGGGCGGAGAGCCGGGAGACTCCGTTGACGCATTCGCTGTGCCGGCACGTGGTGGCCGAGGGGCGGCCTCTGGTGCTGGCCGATGCCCGTGAGGACACCCGGACGTGCGCGTCTCTGGCTATTGCGGACCTTGGGGTGGTCGGCTACGCGGGGATGCCGCTGACGGACGGCGACGGGCATGTCCTGGGGTCCCTGTGCGCGATCGACACGCAGCCCAGGCAGTGGACCGAGCTGGACCTCGGGCTGCTGGAGGACCTGGCAGCCGCGTGCAGTGCGGAACTGCGGCTGCGGATCGTCTCGCGTCAGCGCGAGCACGCGGTCGGTGAGGCAGAGGCGAACGCGCGGGCGTACCGGAGTTCGCTGGACCGCTCGCAACTGCTGCTGAGTGCGGCCGCCGCCTTGGCCGACACCACGGTCCTGGCCGAGGTCCGCCAGACAGTTCGGGACCTTGTCACCAGCGACCTGAAACCCGTCTACGTGGGGCTCGTCCTGGTCGACAACACCGGCACGAGCCGCTTGCGGCGTCTGGTCGACGAGACGGGCAGCGCACCGATGGAGCGTGCCCACGAAACATACGGTCTGGACTCAGGGTGGCCGACCGCGCGAGCTGCCCGGGAGAACCGCACCATCACCGTCACGAGTGAGGCGGAGCTACGCCGGGACTACGCCCCCGAGGCGGTGGCCGCGTTCAACAGCCTGGGTCTGAGCAGCGCGGTGTGTGTACCGCTGCCGGGCACGGTGCTCCCGCTGGGCACGCTGGTGCTGGGCTGGGATGAAGCGCACGAGATCGACATCGTGGAACAGGCCCTGCTGGCCTCGCTGGCCGGGTATACAGCGCGGGCGGTGGAGCAGGCACTGTTCGTGGAGAACCGGGTCACCGCGGCGCGGCAGATGCAGGAGGCCATGCTCACCGATCTGCCCGAGGTTGCGGGGGTCGAGCTGGCGGCGCTGTACCGGCCTGCCGCGGCCACCGATCTGGTGGGCGGGGACTGGTACGACGCCTACCCGCTGCCGAGCGCCGCCCAGGGCGGCGAGGACACCGCGGGGCCGGACGAACTCGCTCTGTCCATCGGCGACATCACCGGCCACGACCTACGCGCCGTGACCCTGATGGGGCAGATCCGCAGCATGCTCCGCCAGGCCGACCTCGACCACCCCGGGGGCGGCCCCGCCCGCGCGGTCACCGCGGTCGAACATGCCAACAACCGCCTGCGCATCGGCGCCAGCGGCACCCTCGTCCACGCCAACTTGCGGCGCTGCCCGGCGCCTCTGGAGGGAAGCTGGGAGCTGACGTGGACCAACGCCGGTCACCCCCCGCCCCTGATCGCCGCTCCCGACGCCCCGGCCGGGCTGCTCGACGAGCACGGGATGATGTTCTTCCCTGGCCTGGCCGGTCCCGCCCGGACAGAAAACCGGATCACACTGGCTCCGGGCAGCGCACTGCTCCTCTACACCGACGGCTTGGTGGAGGGCGCCGGAAAGGATATGGACGAGGCGATCAACCTGGCCGTTCGCATCCTCGCCGACCACGCTCAACAGCCCCTGTCCGAGCTGCTGGCCTCAATCGTCGACCAGGTCCCCTCCCCCGATCCAGGCGACGACATAGCTCTCCTCGCTCTGCGCATCCCCCGCCTCGGCCCGCCCGGCGACGCCTGAGGGCTGTCCCGTTGATCCTTGGCGGGCACGCGACGGCAGCTACGCCACCTCACCGCGTTGCCGGAACACCCCATGCGTCCATTTACATCCGGTATGGGAACGCTCCTGCGACCGCCCGCCCCGAGTGGTTCGAGCGCTCACCCGCCCGCAGGACCAGCTGTCCGCCCTCTGTAGCGACCTCGCCGCGAGGAATAGCCGACCGCGTCCCGCCCGCCTCGACGAAACCTTCGACGCCCTCGCCGAACGGCTTCAGCCCGCGGCCGGCCGCGGGCTGAAGCCGAGGGGCGGCCTTGCCGCACTCGGCCTGGGCCTCGGCCTCGGCCTGGCCTCGGCGACGAGGAAACTCCCTGCCACCTCGTTCGCGCCCACCGAACGTCCGGCATCGCACCTGCGTCCGGCATCGCACTTGTCCGGACCGCTCAGCGACTCCTTCCGGTACCGCCTCGGCATCGCCGACGTCACCGCTTGGGTTTGCCGTCCAGCCCACCCTGGCCCGTGTGCTCGCCGCTGGAGAGGACGGGGCGTAACCGGGCTCACCGATACGCAGGACGGCCCGACCACGTGACGCCGTGCCGCGGCCCCGGAAACGACCTGCGGCCAGGCTGTTCTGCGCGGGTGGCGTTCGGCGCGCATGGTGGATGGAGGTGCTCCATTCCCTCGCCCTCGGGCTGCACCGGCCGGTGGGCGCCCCTCTACCGGAAGACGGTGAGCTGTGTGAAAGCGCTCGTGTACCAGGGCCCGCGGGATGTCGCCGTTGTCGACGTCCCCGACGCCAGGATCGAACGTCCCACCGACGTGATCGTCAAGGTCACTGCGACCAACATCTGTGGGTCCGACCTTCACATGTACGAAGGGCGCACCACGATGGAGACCGGCCGGACCCTCGGCCACGAGAACCTCGGAGAAGTCGTCGAAGCCGGTGACGGAGTGGACCGGGTGAAGGTCGGCGACCGCGTCTGCCTCCCGTTCAACGTCGGCTGCGGATTCTGCGCGAACTGCGAGCGCGGATTCACCGGATTCTGCCTCTCGGCCGACTCCGACACGCCCGGCGGGGCCTACGGCTTCGCCGCCATGGGCACGTACGCCGGCGGCCAGGCCGAGTACCTGCGCGTTCCCTGGGCCGACTTCAACTGCCTCGTCCTGCCGGAGGACGCCGCTGAGAAGGAAAACGATTACGTCATGCTCGCGGACATCTTCCCCACCGGCTACCACGCCACCGAGCTGGCAGCCGTTTCGCCGGGCGAGTCCGTGGTCGTCTACGGAGGCGGGCCGGTAGGGCTGATGGCCGCGTACTCCGCGTACCTGCGCGGGGCGAGCCAGGTTCTGGTCGTCGACCGCCAGAGCGACCGGCTGCGACTGGCCGAGGAAGCCGGCGCGACGGCGATCGACGATTCCCGGGGCGATCACGTCGAGCGGATCCTCGACCTCACCGACGGCGGCGCCGACAAAGGCTGCGAGTGCGTCGGCTACCAGGCACACGACCCGCAAGGCGTGGAACGGCCCGAGGCGACCATGAACGACCTCGTCGCCTCGGTGAAGGCGACCGGCGGCATCGGCGTTGTCGGCGTCTTCCTCCCCCAGGACGACGGCGCCCCGACCGAACTGACCCGGGAGGGAAAAATGCCCTTCGACTTCGGCCAGTTCTGGTTCAAGGGACAGCGGATCGGAACCGGCCAGGCCAACGTGAAGGCGTACAACCGCCGCCTCGGCAACCTCATCCACCGCGGCAGAGCGGAGCCGTCCTTCATCGTCTCGCACGAGCTGCCCCTGGCCGAGGCAGCCGACGCCTACCGCCACTTCGACGACCGCGACGCCGGCTGGACCAAGGTCGTACTCAAGCCCTGACCCGCCCGCACCGAACCGCCATCCGGGCCTTATGCCTCGGCCGCGCGGGATACGGGCAGTCCGGGCGGGTAATCGGAGGGCGTGAATACCACTGGAAGCAGCCCCCTGCGCGCCGTCGCCCTCGTCTGTACTCTGTCGCCCTCCCCCGCTCCGTCCAGCTCACAATTGCTGGCCGAGCAGACCATCGCGGCGCTCGACGGGCACGGCGTCACCGGCCGTGTGATCCGGATCGCCGATCACGACGTGAGGCCCGGTGTGGAGACCGACATGGGCAACGGGGACGCGTGGCCGGAGATCCGCGCCGCGATCCTGGGAGCCGACATCCTGGTGCTCTCCACACCCATCTGGCTGGGTCACCCCTGCAGCATCGCCCAGCGCGTCCTGGAACGTCTCGACGCGGAGATTTCCGAGACCGACGACGAAGGCCGCATGCTCACCTACGGCAAGGTCGCCGCGGTCTGCGTCGTCGGCAACGAGGACGGCGCCCACAAGGTCAGCGCCGACATCTTCCAGGGTCTCAACGACGTCGGCTTCTCCCTCGCCCCGAACGCGGTCACGTACTGGGTAGGCGAGGCCATGCAGGGCACCGACTACCAGGACCTCGACGAGACCCCCGAGAAGACGGCCGCCACCACCAAGACTCTCGCCGCCAACACCGCCCACCTCGCCCGGCAGCTCAGGACCGCACCCTACCCGTCCTCCTCCTGACCCCGTCGTGGCCTCGCAGCCGCCCGACCGCGGGCGGACGAGGCCGGTCATGCGCCGACAGGCCGTCCCGTCCCCGGCAGGGGCACCAGTCGCGGTGCCCCGCACCGGTCAGGCGAAGCGGTCACGCTTCAGCGAGCCCACGACCCGAGCATGTCCTTCATGGCACCGGTCATCGCGAGTTGCAGCAGCGGCCCGTAGGTGATCCGGCCGACTCCGAGACGCCGGAAGCGCTCAAGATCGTGCTTGACGGGATGAGCCGTGGAGTTCACGGGAACGGCGACAGCGCCGGTCACGGCCGTGAGCAGGTCGTCGTCGTCCTGGATACGCACCGGATACACACTGTCGGCACCGGCCTGTTCCATGGCCCGCAATCGCTCAACCGCCTCGTCGAGGACGTCGGAGGCGTTCTCGGCGTGCAGGAAGAGGTCGGTGCGCCCGTTGACCCAGACCGGGATCCCCGCATCGTCGGCCGCCGCGCGCAGGCCGGCGATGTAGTGCGCGTGCTCCTGCGTGCTGCGCACACGGCCGCCCTCGGAGTGGACGGTGTCCTCGATGTTGAGACCGACGCCGCCGACCTCGGTGAGCCCGGCGATGAGGTCCGCGGGCTCCTGCCCGTACCCGGCCTCCAGGTCCACGGAGACGGGTACGTCGACCGCCGCGATGATCGGTCCGACGGCGGCGAGTACCTCCTCGAAGGTCTGCCCCTCGTGGTCGTCGGCACCCCGGGAGTCGGCGAGCGGATGACTGCCGATGGTCAGCGCGGGGAACCCGGCGTCGGCCGCCGTCCGCGCCGACCAGACATCCCACACGGTCGGCAGCACGAGCGGCTTGTACTCGGCGTGCAGTTGCTTGAGGCGTTGAGCGCGCTCAACAGTGGTGCGAAGGTCCATGGCGAGCACGCTACCCCCGGATGGCCACGGACCACGTGCTCTTCCCATGGCGCCTTCTCGGGCGAAGGCAGGAACGTCCGCGTAGTCGTCCAGTTCCGCGGCGAAGACCTCGGGAGCGTCATCACCGTCGTAGTCGTCGCGGCCGTATTCGTCTTCGTGTTTTCTTGAAAGGCCAACCAGCCCGCCGTCCCGGGGCAGGCGCGCCGGAGAGGGCCGCTCGCGCCGCATCGCGCCTCGCCGCCTCGGTGGGTGCGGCGCGAGGGGCGCGTACGAGGTGACGCCCCCCGCGTGAGGTCACCGGACGTGGGTGCGGTCCTCCGGCCCGCCGCACTCGTTCCGGGGGAAGGTGCCGACGGCCGGGGCTCCGTCGGGAACGCCCCGGCCGGGTCCCGCGTTCAGGCGCCGAACTCCTTGAGGAACGCGTGGGAGAAGGCGCTGAGGTCGTCCGGCTTGCGGCTGGTGATCAGGGTGCTGGGAGCGGCCGTACAGATCTTGACCTGTTCGTCGACCCAGGTGGCACCGGCGTTACGGAGGTCCGTTCGCAGGGAGGGCCAGGACGTCAGCGTCCTGCCGCGCACCACATCGGCCTCGATCAGCGTCCAGGGCGCGTGACAGATCGCCGCCACCGGCTTGCCTGCCTGGAAGAAGCCCTTGACGAAGGCGACGGCCGCCCCGTCCGTCCGCAGCGCGTCCGGGTTGGCAACGCCCCCGGGGAGCACCAGCGCGTCGTAGTCCGCCGCGCCGGCCTGGGAAACCTTCCGGTCGACGGGGAAGGTGTCCGCCTTGTCGAGGTGGTGGAACGCCTGGATCTCCCCCTCGGCGGTGGAGACCAGAGTCGGCTCTCCGCCCGCGTCGACCACGGCCCTCCACGGCTCGGTCAACTCGACCTGCTCCACGCCCTCGGGCGCTACGAGGAATGCCACGCGCATGAGACTCACGTCCTTCTTTCGTCGTGCTGTCCCGTACCGCCCCTTTTTGGGTGCGGCACGGCTTCGCTCCCGCCTGCCCGAACGTCCGTCTCCCACACCGGGCGGGGAGTACACCGGGCAGGGAGTACACCGGGCTCGCACAGCCCAGTGGATCGGGCGCCCCGGCCAGGAGCCGCGCGAGGTGCGCGGCGTTGACGGCGAGGGTCCGGGGCGTGAAGGCCGTAGGCGTCTCCTCCAGGTTCTGGCAGTCGGTGCCGTGCCTCGCCCGCCCGGTACGCGACCGCTCCCGGAGCCGGAGTGAAGCCCGTGTGCGGTCGGCCTCGATGTCGGGCCCGCTCCCCCACCTTGCGGCATGTGACGCGCGGGCGCAGAGCGGGGAGAACGCTGTGGGACGGCATGCGGGTGGGCAAGGGAGGCCGTCTGTGCTGTCCGTTGCGGCGGCGGCCCGTCGCGTTCTCCGGCGATTGCGCCATCCAGTAGCCCAACGCCCCGCCGTTTAGGTTAATGCGCTTGCCGGAGGGCGATTCGGGCAGGGGGACAGGGAACCACCGTGCCGAGTGCCGCCGCCAGCAGTTTCGCCCGCCGGGCGAAAACATCCTCGGTGCGGGCGGTTCCGCACTGTTCTGGAGGTTTCGCATGTCTGTTTCCGCCGACTCGGGCCCGCTTGCCGCTCTGTCCGCCGCGGGGGTGTCGGTCTGGCTGGACGACCTGTCCCGCGAGCTGCTGGCAGGTGGGCAGCTCAAGAAGCTGATCACGGACAACCGCGTCGTGGGGGTCACCACCAATCCCACGATTTTCGCCTCCGCGCTGTCCAAGGGGGATCGCTACAACAAGCAGCTACGCCGGCTGGGCGACGAGGGAAGCAGCGTCGATGACGCGGTGTTCGCCCTGACCACCGATGACGTGCGGACGGGCTGTGACGTCTTCGGTCCCGTCTACGCGCGCACCGGCGGCATCGACGGCCGGGTCTCCATCGAGGTCGACCCCCGGCTGGCGCAGGATGCCGACGCCACCATCGCCGTGGCCCGCAAGCTCTGGGACGCGGTCGACCGGCCGAACCTGTTCATCAAGATCCCGGCCACCCGCAGGGGCCTGCGGGCGATCACGGCCGTCATCGCCGAGGGCATCAGCGTCAACGTCACGCTGGTCTTCTCCCTGGAGCGCTACCGCGAGGTGATGGACGCCTATCAGACCGGTCTGGAGCGGGCCCTCGCCGCGGGACGCGATCTGACGAAGATCCACTCGGTCGCCTCGTTCTTCGTCTCCCGCGTCGACACCGAAGTCGACCGTCGGCTCAAGGCGATCGGCACCCCCGAGGCCCAGGCGCTCAAGGGCAAGGCCGCGATTGCCAACGCCCGACTGGCCTACCAGGCGTACGAGCAGACGGTCGCGGACCCCCGCTGGCAGCGCCTCGCCACGGCCGGAGCCCGTACCCAGCGCCCTCTGTGGGCGTCCACCGGGGTCAAGGACCCGTCCTATCCCGACACGATGTACGTCGGCGAACTCGTCATCGCGGGCACGGTGAACACCATGCCCGGCGCCACCCTGGCCGCGTTCGCCGACCACGGCGCCCTCTCCGCCCACGCCCCGGCAGCCGACGACTTCGCGGCCGCCGCCGCCCACCTGGCGGCGCTGGAAGACATCGGCGTCGACTTCAGCGACGTCACCGACACGCTGGAGCGCGAAGGACTGACCAAGTTCGAGGACAGCTGGAGGGAGCTGGGTGAGTCGGTGGACCGCGAAATGCACGCGGAGGCCGCCACCTCCGACGCCGGCAGTGGGAGCCAGGAGAGTGCCGATCTGCTGGCGACCTACCTCAACGACCACTACTCCGGCGCCACCGGGGGCCTGGAACTGTTCCGGCGGGCCGCCAAGGCACGTACGGACGCGGAGGGGGGCGCGGCGCTGGCCGAACTGGCCCGGCAGGTCGAGGAGGACCGTGACGCGCTGGCCCGGACCATGGCGGACCTGGGTGTGGACACCAGGAACTCCAAGGCCGCCCTGGGCCGGCTCGCGGAAAAGGCGAGCCGCCTCAAGTCCAACGGGCGTCTCCTCTCCCGCTCCCCGCTCAGCGATCTCCTGGAGGCGGAGACCCTGCTGCTGGGCGTCCTGGGCAAGGCGGCCTGCTGGAGGACTCTCCGCGTGCTGGCCGACTCCGACGAGCGCCTGGACGCCGACCGCCTGGACACACTGCTGGAACGCGCCGAGCAGCAGAGCGCCACCCTGGAGGAACTGCGCTCCGCTGCGGCTGCCCGCGCACTGCGTTCCCGGCCCGCGCCCGAACAGTGACGCCGGCCATGCTCACGCCCATCACCACTCACACGGCAGCGGAGCCGCATCCCGTCGACAGGCGGCCCGCAGCATCCGCCCGTCGGCTTGACGAAGGAGCAACGGCATGACAGACGAGCAACCGGCAACGGGGCGGCGCGACAGGTCCGTGGCGAGCCCGGTGGCGGAGCGCGCGGGGTGGGACGAGGTGGACGTACGGGCCGTGGACACCGTACGGCTGTTGGCGGCCGACGCGGTGCAGAAGGTCGGCAACGGTCACCCGGGGACGGCGATGAGCCTGGCCCCTCTGGCGTACCTCCTGTTCCAGAACGTCATGCGCCACGATCCGGACGACGACCGGTGGCTGGGGCGCGACCGGTTCGTACTCTCCTGCGGGCACTCCAGCCTGACCCTCTACATCCAGCTCTACCTGGCCGGCTACGGCCTGGAGCTGTCGGACCTGGAGGCGTACCGGACCTGGGGCTCGGCCACCCCCGGGCACCCCGAGCACCGCCACACCCGAGGTGTGGAGATCACCACCGGACCGCTGGGGCAGGGCTTGGCCAGCGCGGTGGGGATGGCGATGGCGGCCCGCCGCGAACGCGGGCTGCTCGACCCGGAGGCCGAACCGGGCACCAGCCCCTTCGACCACCACGTCTACGTCATCGCCTCCGACGGGGACATGATGGAGGGCATCACCGGGGAGGCCGCTTCCCTGGCAGGCCACCAGGAACTCGGCGATCTCACCGTCTTCTACGACTCCAACCACATCTCGATCGAGGACGACACCGATATCGCCTTCAGCGAGGACGTCCCGGCCCGGTACGCCGCCTACGGCTGGCACGTACAGACCGTCGACTGGACGCTCACCGGCGAGTACGTCGAGGATGTCGACGCGCTCCTGGCCGCCGTGCGCGCGGCCAGGAACGAGACCGGCAAGCCCTCCCTGATCATGCTGCGCACCCTGATCGGATGGCCGGCCCCCACCAAACAGAACACCGGCAAGGCCCACGGCTCCGCGCTGGGCGAGGAGGAGATCGCCGCCACCAAGACACTGCTGGGCTTCGATCCGCGCCAGCACTTCACCGTCGAGGACGAGGTCCTGGCCCGGACCCGCGCGGTCCGCGACCGAGGACGCCGGGCACGCACCGCCTGGGACGAGGACTTCGCGGCCTGGCGCACCGCGCACCCGCGGCGCGCCGTTCTCCTGGACCGTCTGCGCGATCAGCGCCTGCCCGACGGCTGGGAGGACGCCCTTCCCGTTTTCCCGGCCGACAGCAGGGGAATGGCCACCCGCGCCGCCTCGGGCAAGATCCTCAGCGCGCTCGCGCCCGTCCTCCCGGAACTGTGGGGCGGTTCCGCCGACCTCGCCGGGAGCAACAACACCACCATGGACGGGGAACCGTCCTTCGTGCCGGCCGACCGTCAGACCAGGGACTACAAGGGCGGTCCCTATGGGCGCACCCTGCACTTCGGCATCCGAGAGCACGCCATGGGCGCGATCCTCAACGGCGTCGCGCTGCAGAGCCTCACCCGCCCGTACGGCGGCACCTTCCTGACCTTCTCCGACTACATGCGCCCCGCGCTGCGCCTGGCGGCACTCATGAAGCTGCCGGCCACCTACGTCTGGACCCATGACTCCATCGGCCTGGGCGAGGACGGCCCCACCCACCAACCCGTCGAACACCTCGCCGCGCTGAGGGCCATCCCCGGCCTCGACGTGGTACGCCCCGCCGACGCCAACGAGACCGCGGCCTGCTGGCGCACCGTCCTCGAACACCATGACCGGCCCGCCGGGCTGATCCTGAGCCGGCAGAACCTGCCCGTCCTGGACCGCGACAGCGGAGATCACGCGCCCGCGAGGCACGCGGCCAGGGGCGGGTACGTCCTCGCCGACGCCGCGGACGGTGTGGTGCCCGACGTCATCCTGATCGCGACCGGCTCCGAGGTCCACCTCGCCCTGGACGCCCGCACGTCGCTGACGGCCGACGGGCTCGCCGTACGCGTGGTGTCGATGCCCTGCCGGGAGTGGTTCGCCGCGCAGTCCCAGGAGTACCGGGACGAGGTCCTGCCGCCTTCCGTACGTGCCCGCGTGAGCGTGGAGGCCGCCGTCGGGCAGGGCTGGCGCGACGTGGTCGGCGACGCCGGCCGGATCGTCGGCCTGGAGCACTACGGCGCCTCCGCCGACTACGAGCGCCTGTACACGGAGTTCGGTATCACCCCTGGGGCCATTGCCGAAGCCGCCCGTGACAGCATCCACGACACCCGACAGCCACCACGGCCCGGCGGCCGGCAGCAGACGTCAGCCGCCACCGAAGCGGGTACGGGCGACCGGCCCTGACCCACACCGCGGGGGCTCGGCCGAGAACTCTTCGTCATCCGCCCGATGCGCGGGCACCCGTTGAGGTGCCCGCGCATGGCCCGCGTGCGGTGGGGTACCCGGGGAGCAAGCTGTCCCATCAGAAACCAGGAGGCCGTACATGGTTGTCCCGCGCCCGCAGATCCTCCGCGTGCTGCTGTCCCGCTACGCGGAGGCACGCATCCGGGCGCACGAGGACGACACAGCGGCCGGACGGCGCGCGCTGGACGACGTGGCCTACACGTTGTGTGTGATCACCGGGACTCGCTCCGTCGAAGACGCCCTCGCGCGCGCGGACCGCCTGCTGGCAGTGGACCAGCCGGATCGAGCCCAGCGCCGTGGCGGAGGCCACTGCGAAGCCGTACCGTCACTCGCGGTCTGAGCCCCAGGGCCGTCCGCTCCATGAGAGCGGCCGAGGCCGAGGCGCAGGAGACACCTCCGTACCTCTCCGTGCATCGGCAGTTGAAATGCCGAACGGCGAGGATCACCTGCCGGACAGCGTTTTATCGACGTTTTATCGACGAGAGCGCCGCGCGGTTCTCCTCGGGACTCGACGGGTCGCAGCCCGGCGCGGAGAGCGCGGAAGCAGTGCGGGCGGGGGCACGCCCGGTGCGTTCCTCGCGCGAGCCCTGGCCGTCGCCGTCGGCTTTCCCGGGCCCGACCGGCTCGACGTCACCCGCGGCGCCCGGCCGCCACATGGCCTTCGGCTCCGGCATCCGCCCGTGCCCGAACGTGTCGAGCCGTCGGGACCGGTCGGCATGCCGCCGAGGTGGAGGAAGAAAGTATCGGTGCCGCAGATGCCGCAGGCGCGGATCCGCATCAGCACGTCCTTGGGTCCGGGCACGGGGCGTGCGACGTCCGCCACGTCGATGCGGCTCTGGGCGCCCGTCAGCACGGACTTCATCGTGGTCATGGAGGCTACTCGCGCCAGAAGGTGAACTTCGACGTCACTCAGGGCCAGACGCATCAGATCCACGTCGTGCGACCGGGGCTCCGCGCCCGCGCTGTTCGTCAACGGCACCTGGCGAGACGGCGGCCCGCGCAGATCTGCTGATCCGTGTGCCCGCCGGTCCGTGCGCGGAGCCTCGTCAGGGGGTGCGAGGCGAGCCGACGGGCTGCCGGCCCGCACCGCGCCCGTGAGGGGCGGCGCGGGCAGCCGGTCACTTCCGGCCAACCGTGGAGGAACACCACCGGGCGCCCCTGGCCCCAGTCCTTGTAGAAGATCTCGACACCGTCTCGTGTCGCACACGTCGGCATTCCGCGTCCTTTCGCTCCCACAGGGAGAAACCCCGTCCCGAGCCTGCCCCAGGCCGATAGCAGAAGCCACTCACAGCATCACCCGGCGTAACGCCCCCTCGATCGGCCGAGCCGATGGCCAGAGCCCTCAGCCCAAGCCCGTGATCAATCTCAGCGTTGTTTCCCGCGCGGGACCCCGATCAGCGGTGCCCCGATGAGGGGACAGGGCCCATCGGCCGGAATCTCCGGTTGATGCCGGGGGACGGGCCGGCTGCCGGGTCCGGAATGCGGCGACGGATCGAGGCTGAGGCAGGACGGACGGGCACCAGGGGCGCGGTCCGCGGAGCGGAAATCACCCAACTGGTTACCCGTCGGCCGGGCACTGTACGACGGCGGGTGCGCGGCCAGGCACGGCTGCGTGCGCCGCCACCACCGCAGGACGAGGATGAAACGTTCCAAACGTGTGGTCTTCTCCGCGCGTGCGGCTTTCGGCGGTCGCGCGAAAACTGGGACGCGTCGCCGCGGTGAACCCGAAGGCCGCGCGAGCAGTCCTTACCGACCGCGCAGGATCGTTGGCGCTACCCGCTCATCCGCGGGCGCCACGGTGTCCCGCGGATGAGGCGAACGGAGAACGCGATGCACGGACCGACCGAGGCCCGATCCGCTCGGCAGGAGAACAGGAAACCGTCGACCGGCCGGCTGGGCGCCGCCATCGTGGGGCTCGGCGGGGCGGTCGCGACCACCGCCGTGGCCGGGGTGGAGCTGCTCAAGCTCGGCATATGCGGGCGCGACGGCTTGCCGCTGGCGTCGCGTACCGACCTGGTGCCCTACGAGGAACTGGTGTTCGGCGGTTGGGACCTCTCGGCCGACGACCTCGCCAAAGCCGCTCACCTGCACCGCGTTCTTGAACCGGCCCAGATCGAGGCGGCCGCTCCCCAGTTGCAGCGGCTGAGCCCGTGGCCGGCGGTGGGGGACCCCGACTACTGCCGCGCGGTGACCGGCGCCAATGTCGTACCGTTCGACAGCCCGCGCGAGCGCACCGAACATATCCGGGAGGACCTGCGGCGCTTCCGGGATGAGCAGGGCCTCGACACGGTGGTCGTGGTCAACCTCGCCTCGACCGAGCGGCTGCCGGACCCCGCTTCGCCGGCCCTCGCCTCGCCCGAGGCGTTCGAGACGGCCCTGGACGCGGGTGACGAGGCGCTCACTCCCGCGATGCTGTATGCCTACGCGGCCCTGCGGGAAGGCATGCCGTACCTCAACTTCACTCCCAGCTCAGGGGCCGACGTACCGGCGCTGGTACGTCTGGCCGAGCGGCTGGGTGTGCCGATCGCCGGCAAGGACGGCAAGACCGGGCAGACGATGGTGAAGACGGTGCTCGCCCCCGCGCTGCGCTCGCGGGCGCTGAGAGTGGAGGGCTGGTACTCCACCAACCTGCTGGGCAATCGCGACGGCCGTGCGTTGGAGGATCCCGACTCGATGGCCAGCAAGATGGCCACGAAGGAGTCGGTACTGGACGCGGTGCTCGGCTACCCGGTGGAGGACCATCAGGTACGCATCGAGTTCTACCGGCCGCGCGGCGACGAGAAGGAGGCGTGGGACAACATCGATCTCGTCGGCTTCCTCGGCCGCCGCATGCAAATGAAGATCGACTTCCTGTGCCGGGATTCCGTGCTGGCCGCGCCGCTGGTACTGGAGCTGGTCCGGTTGCTGGGCGAGGCGCGACGCCGTGGGGAGCGCGGGGTACAGGAACAGCTCGGGTTCTTCTTCAAAGCCCCGATCACGGCCGACGGGAGCGTCCCGGAACACGCTCTGTACCGCCAGGAGCAGACGCTGCTGGACTGGCTGGACAACGGGGGCCTGGCGGCAACCAGCGGTCGGTCATGACGCAGGCCGATCCCCGTCCCGCGATGCGGGACGGGGAGGTGCCGTACGGGACGTTGCGCGCCGTCGTTCCGCTGTTGCGTGAGATGGGCGACTTCAAGCGGGTGCGTACGGCGGCCGACGGCGCCTCGATGGCCGAACGCGCCTTCCGCCGGTCGTGGGCGGAGCTGACGCGGGACGGGGACCCCGAGCGGGTCGCGCTGCGCGAGTGCGCGGCGGCCGTGGCCGGGGCGCGTCTGGCGGGGATCGACGGCGCGGTGCTGCGGCGGTGCGGTCTGGCGGCCGACGAGGCGGTGGCCGTTCTGGAACGGTCCGTGGCCCAGCACGCGGACCGCGTCGACCCGGTGACGGCCCGCCTGCTGGTCGAGGCGCTGCCGGACCTGGTGGAGGAACGTGGGGACGGCCCCGTACCCGCGTTCGCGGAGGCGCTGTGCGCCCAGCCGCGCGCGGGTGCGACCTGCCCGGGGCGGCCCCGGTTGATGGTGGAACCGCCGGAGAGCCATGGCGACCACTGCTGGGCGGTGGCGGTCTACGGGGTGCTGCTCGCCGAGTCGTTCCACGCCGTTCCCGGCGACGTGTTCCTCCTCGGCCTGGCCCACCACCTGCCCAACGCGGTGCTGCCCGACGCGGGCTTCGCCGGCGAGGCCCTGCTGGGCCGGCACCTGCCCGCGGTCATGGCACGACTGACGAGGCAGCAGCTCGACGCTCTGCCGGAGGCTCTGGCCGCGCGGGTGGAATCCCTGCTCGCTCTGCGCGAGGCAGCGGATGCCCCGGCCGCGCGGGCCTTCCACGCCGCTGACGTTCTCGACCGCGTGCTCCAGGTGCGCCATCACGCGCGGGCCGCCGCCTTCACCGCCGAGCATGCCCTGGAGGAGCTGGACCTCGTACATCCCTGCGCGGTTTCGGGCTTCCACCGGTCGGTGCTGGACGCGGCGGAGTCGGCGTGAGCCGCCCGGTGGGCCGCGCGGCGGACAGGGACGCGGCACTCGCCCCCGCGGCGGCCGTGAACCGACCGGGCGTGGACGCTCCGACGTCCGGGGCGGCCGGACTGGTCAGCCCGGGAAACGGGGCCCCGTTGCGGTCCTCCGGCCCCGGGCTGTTGTTCGACGGAGAACGACACTGGCCCGTCGTGGCGGGCATCCCCTGGCTGCGCGCCAACCGCGATGATCTGCGCCGACGGGCGGTGCGCCACATCGAAGGAGGTGATCCGGACAGTGCCGCGCTCGTGCTGCTCGCCGACGCCGACGACTGGTGGGACGGGCCCGCCCCCTCCCCGGGCGATCTGCGTGCCGCCCTCGGGGCGGCCACTCTGCGCGAGGCGGTGACCCTGCTCGGCATGGGCAGGGTCGGGGCGTACTTCCTGCACCGCTGGAGCGATCCGACCTGGCTGGCGGTGCTCGCCCTCACCACGAGGCACTCCCCCGCTCGTCTGCCGGTGCTGGAACTGGCCTGCGGCGCCGGGCACCTGCTGCGGGAACTGCGGCTGCGCGGGCACCGTGACGTGACCGGAATCGACGTGGTCTTCGCCAAGCTGTGGCTGGCCCGTCGCTTCGTCGTCCCCGGGGCACGGCTGGTCTGCGCGGATGCCACCGCTCCGTGGCCGCTGCGTCCTCCGGGACGTCCTGCCTACGTGGCCTGCCACGACGCCCTGTACTTCCTGCCCCGCAAGGAGGAGGTGGTACGGCGCGCGCTGGCATACGCCGGCGGTGGCGGTGTCGTCCTGGGCCACTGTCACAACTCCCTCGTGGACGGGCCGGTTTCCGGGCTTCCCCTGGACCCGCCGGGGTGGCGCGCGCTGCTGCCCGGCGCGCTCTGCTACGACGACGCCGAGCTGACCCGCTCCGCCCTGGAAGGAACACCGCCCCGGCCGCGAGGAGCCGGTGAGCTGAGCGGCTGTGCGGCCATGGCTCTGGTGAGCGGACCGCCCCCGCCGTCCGTGTCCGGCCCACTCCGCTATGAACGGCCGGTTCCGGGACGCGCCTTGCGCCCCAACCCGCTCTACCACGACGGTCTGCTGCGCTGGCCCGGGGAACGCTGGCGTGACGAGTACGGGCCCGCCGCCCGCGCCTACCTGCCCGAGCGCGTCGACCTCGGCCGCGCGCTGCTCGCCGATGCCCGGTCCGGGCGGCTGACACCACGGGTGGCCGAGCTGGCGCGCCGCCGGGTGCTTCTCGATCTCCCGGAGCGATGGTGAACACCGCGAACGGGCGAGCCGCTCCCGCCGCCGTGTGCCGGTGGGCGGTCGTCGGATGCGGCTGGGTGGCACGCGACCACTTCCTGCCAGGACTGCTGGCGTCCGCCGGCGGCGAGGACGGCGGCCCGGTGCCCCGGCTCGTCGCCGTGACCGACGTCGATCCGTCGGCCGCCGCCCGGCTGGCGGTGCGGGCGCCCGGTGCCCGCACCGCCGACGATCTGAGCACCCTCCTGGACACGCACCGGCCCGACGCGGTGTACGTCGCGACGCCCAACCACGCCCACCGCCCGGCGGTCACGGCGGCAGCCGCGGCGGGAGCCGCGGTGCTGTGCGAGAAGCCGCTGGCCGCCGACCTCGACTCCGCCGAGCGGCTGGTCACCGCCTGCGACCGGGCGGGGATCCTGGCGGCGACCGCCTACGACCAGCGTTTCCACCCGGCTCATCAGGCCGCGCGGCAGGTGGTGGCCGCCGGGGAACTGGGGACGGTCACCGCGGTGCGCGTCACCTACTGCTGCTGGCTGCCACCCGCCTGGTCGCCGGACGGCCTCCCCTACGACAACTGGCGCGCGGATCCGGCGCGGGCGGGAGGCGGGGCCGCCCTGGATCTCGCGCCGCACGGACTGGATTTGGTGGGTGTCCTGCTGGGAGGGGACGACGTGGAGGAGCTGACGGCGCTGGTGCAGCGCCGGGTGCACCCCTATCCGGTCGACGACGGCGCGGTACTGGCGGGCCGAACCGGTGACGGCGTCCTGGTCGGCCTGCACGTCTCGTACAACACCCCTGACACACTGCCCCGCCGCAGGCTCGACATCGTCGGCACCCTCGGGCAGCTGACCGCCGTCGACACACTGGGGCAGGACCCCGGGGGACGCTTGTGGCTCACCGGTACGGGTCACGCGCGCCCCACGCCCGTGCCGTTCGACACCGGCCTCTCCCCCTTCACCGCCCAGGTCTCGATGTTCTCGTCGGCCGCGCTCGCGGTACGCGCCGGCCGCCCGGTGCGGCGGGCCTGGCCGTGGCCGCTGCGCCGCGACCTGGCCCTGCACCGGATGCTGCTCGACGCGCTGGCCCGCGCCGGCGCGGCTGCGACGCCGGGCACGTCCCGGCCGCCGGTCATGTCCCCCGCCGAGGAAGGCTGACGATGACGCTGTCGATGTACGCCTGCGCCAACTGCGGACACTGGCAACAGTGGTTCGCCACACCGCCGCTCTGCCCGGTCTGCTGTGACGTGCGCAACGCGCTGCCCGAGGACGGCTGGGACCTCCCCGACGAGAAGACGCTGGAGGCGCTCCTGGTCGCGGAGTGGTACCGGCCGGTGCCGGGCGTCACCGGATTCCGTGCCTCACCGTCCTTCGGTCTGAACTCGACCGGCTGGCTGATCGAGAGCGACGGCGGCAACGTCGCCTGGGAGGCCGCCCCTTACTACCCACCCGACGCACTGGCCGAGATCGAGCGGCTCGGTGGCATCGCCCGGCTGGGCTCCAGCCATGTTCACGGCTACGGCGCCCTGTGGCAATTGCAGCGCCGCTTCACCCCGTCGGTGGTGGCCATCGGCGTCCAGGATCTGGCCTGGACGAAGGCGTTTCGGGTGACCTGGCCGGTGGACGACCGCCTTGCGCTGGCGCCCGGCCTGACCGTGTACCGCACCGGAGGCCACTTCCCCGGCCACTGTGTGCTGCACGACGAACGCCGCAAGATCCTGTTCTGCGGCGACGCCCTCAAAGTCGAACTGGACGGCACCGTGCCGCGGGCCCTGTCCTGCCACAAGGCGTACCACGCCCGTATTCCGCTCTCGCACGACGAGGTGCGCCACTACCGGTCGGTGATCGGCGCACTGGACTTCGAGGCGGTGGCCACCCCCTTCGAGTTCGCCGCTCCGGTGACCACCGCGGACGTGTCGCGCCTGTTCGACCGCCAGCTGGCCGGCCGGCCCGACACGAGCGCCCTCGCGCTGGGAGGAGACCGATGAGCCCCGGCGCCGAGCCGTCGATGGTGCGGACGTACCGGGAAGCCCTGGCCCCCGGCCGCCAGCAGGACTTCGACATCAGCGCGGCCGATCGGATCGCTCTGCCGGTCGTCTCGGCCGACCATCTGGACGCGGCGGGCGCCCACAAGAGCGCCTGCGGATACGGAGCGGACCTCGCCCAGGCCCGAATCGGCGCGTACGGCGAACTCGCCGAGGAAATCCTGCTCGCACGGCGCATGGCCCGCACGGAACGCGTCCGCGCGTCCTACGCGGACCTCGTGCGCGAGCGGGGCCGGAACGGAGTCGCCGATCCGGTCGCCCTCGTACTGCCGGCCGGCGCGGACTACACCCCCGAACGCCCTCTGGACTGGGTGCCCGCGCGCCGACTGCGCACCGGTGAGGACGTCATGGTGCCCGCCGAGTTCGCCGCGTCCTGCGCCGCGGACCTCCCCGGCGACCCCCCGCCCGGAGGCCGGCTGACGACCCCGGTCACCAACGGGCTGGGCGCCGGAGACACCCCGCAGCGGGCCCTTTCCCACGCGCTGCTGGAGATCCTCCAGCGCGACGGCAACGCGACCGCGCACCGGGCCATGGACGAGGGCGTGGTCATCGAGCTGGACGAAGTGCGCGACCCGGTCACCCGCGCTCTCCTCGACCGTCTCGACGCGGCGGGTGTCGAGGTGCTGCCCAAACTGTCGTCCACACAGTTCGGTCTGGCCGACATCCACGTCGTCGGTACGGACAAGGATGCGGGAGCGCGCGAGACCACGGCGGCGCTGGCGCTCACCGCGTGCGGCGAGGCCGCCCACCCGGACCGCGAGACGGCGTTGCGCAAGGCGCTGACGGAGTACGTCTCCTCCCGTGCCAGAAAAGTGTTCTCGCACGGCCCGCTGGAGACGGTCGCCCGCAGTGCGCCGCCCGGGTACCTCGAACGCGTACTGTCCGCGCCGCTCACGGAACAGGAGCCCCGCGCGCTGACGGCCATGCGGTCCTGGGCCGCACTCGACGCCCGCCGACTGCGGAAGCTGCTGGAGCCCACCGTGCTGTCCCGGCGCTCCCGCGTCCTCTTCTCCGCCCTGCCGACCGTGCCGTCCGGCTCCCTCGACGACCCCGCCGCTCTCCTGGACGACCTGCTGCCGCGGCTGGAGGGCTTCGACATCCTGGTGATCGAGGAGGGCGGCGGCGGCGCCCACGCGGTCAAGGCGCTCGTCCCCGGCATGGAGGTGGAGACCATGTCGTACGCGAGGATCGGTGAACGCGGCGTCCGACGGCTCATGACACGCGATAGCCCCCTGGCGGGAGTGGGTCCCCTCCCCCACAGCGGAGCACGGCCGGTGCACCTGACGGCCGAGGCACGCGAACGCCTGGGCGGTCCGGCGTGGTTCGACACCGCCGCCGCACACAGCACGGTCGGGGCGCTGTACCCCCTCTACCGCGAACCCGACCGGCACGCACTGGCCCGTACCAGCGCGGGAGCGCCCCGATGACGTCCACCACCGACAGGCTGCGTTACGCCTACAACACCAACGGCATGACCTCGCACCGGCTGCACGACGCGCTGGCGCTGCTGGCCGACACCGGGTACGACGGCGTCGCGCTCACCGTGGACGTGGCCCACCACGACCCCTTCGCACCGGACCTGGCCTCTCGTACGGCGGCGCTGGCCCGCCGTCTGGACCGCCTGGGTCTGGGCACCACCGTGGAGACCGGGGCGCGCTTCCTGCTCGACCCGCGCCACAAGCACGAGCCGACGCTGATCACCGCCGATCCCGCCGGCCGGGCGCGCCGCCTGGCGTTCCTGCGGCTGTGTGTGGACATCGCCGCCGATCTGGGAAGCGAGGCGGTCTCGTTCTGGGCGGGCGTCCCGGCGGCGGGCACGGACGCCTCCGCGGGGGGCACGGCCTGGGGCCACTTGGTGGCAGGCGTGCGCGCCCTCACGGCGTACGCGGCCGAACGAGGCGTCGTGGCGGCCTTCGAACCGGAGCCGGGGATGCTCGTCGAGGACTGCGCCGACTGGTCTCGGCTGGCCGCCGAGGTCCCCGGCCTGCGCTTGGCCCTGGACACCGGGCACTGCCTGGTCACCGGGGAGCTGACACCGGAGCAGGCGGTACGACGGCACGCCGGGGACCTCGGCGCGGTCGCCGTGGAGGACATGCCGTTCGGCCGCCACGAGCACCGGGCCCCGGGCGAAGGGGACATGGATCTGCCCGCCGTGCTCGGCGCGCTGCGCGCCGTCCACTACGGCGGGCTGGTGAGCCTGGAACTGTCCCGCGACGGGCACCGCGCCGACACCCTGACGGGCACCGCGCTGAAGGCCCTTCGCGACGCCGAGCACTCCGGAGTCGGCGGCACCGCACCTGGCCTCCTCTCGCACCACATCGGCACACCCCAGGGAGCACCATGAAGATCTGTTTCGTCTCGCGACGGTACTGGCCAGCCGTGTCGGGCATGAGCGCCTACGCGGAGAACCTGCTGCGCGCGCTGACCTCGGCGGGCCACGAGACCACGCTGATCTCGCAGTACCGAGGCGACCGCCAGGGCCGCGCCGTCTACGGCGGAGGTCCTCCCCCGCCCGAGCGGGTTCCCGACGGCGTACGGCTGGTGGCGCTGGAGTCTCGGGGCGAACAGGCCGTGGGCGACGGCCTGCCCGCGGACTTCGAGGCCGACGTCACCGTGCTGCGCGACACGATCGCCGGCCTGCACGCCCGTCGGCCCTTCGACGTGCTGCACGCCCAGTACGGCTACCCCACGGGACTGGCCGCCCTGGAGGCGTCCGAGCTACTCGGAGTCCCGGCCGTGGTCTCCATCCAGGGCGGCGACGGCCACTGGGTCGGAACCTGCTGCACCACCCACCGCTCGGCCATGCGCAGGGTGCTGCACGACACCTCGGCCCTCCTGATCGGCTCGTCCTCCTTCAGGGACGAGGTCGCCGCCCGCCACCGGACGTCCGCGGAGCGCTTCACGGTCGTTCCGGGAGCCACCGACACCGCTCTCTTCCGCCCGGCACCCGGGTGGCGTCCGGGAGCCGTCGGCGATCCCCCCGTGCTGCTGTACCACGGCAGGATCGACGCCCGTAAAGGAGTCCTGGACCTGCTGGAAGCGGTACGGCTGCTGATCGCCGAGGGCAGGCCGCTGCGGCTGCGCGTCTCCGGTACCGGCCCCGACCTGGACCGGCTGACCCGTCGGGCACGGCAACGCGACCTCGTCGACACCGTGGAGGTACTCGGCCCCACCGGCTACCACGACGCACCGGCCGTCTACCGCGGCGGGGACGTCTTCGTCAGCCCCACCTGGGCCGAGGGCTTCTCCAACACCATCCTGGAAGCGATGGCCAGCGGGCTCCCGGTGGTGTCCACCGACGTGGTGGGCGTCGTGGACTGCGTGCGCGACGGCCACAACGGGCTGCTGGTGCCACCACGCGATCCCCACGCCCTGGCCGAGGCGATCGGCCGGATGCTGGACGACGCGCCCCTGCGCCACCGCCTCGTGCGCACAGCACTGCGGCAGGTCCGGAGCCAATGGTCATGGCCGGTGGCCGCCCGACGCATCAACGCGGTGTACGAAGCGGTACGCGGTGCATGGCCGGCGGGAACGACGAGCGGAGGATCCTCAGCCGTCGACGGCGTGGAACCGACCGTGGATCCACACTGCCGGTTCCGCAGCGAACCCCACTTGCTGTGACCCCGCCCACGCCGCGCACCCGAACCGCGATCGCCGTCAGCCCGCACCTGGACGACGCCGTATTCTCCGCCGGAGGCGTACTGGCGCTGCTGGCCAGAACGGGCTGGCAGGTCCAGGTGATCACCTGTTTCACCGCGACGGTCGCCGCCCCCTGCCCCTTCGCGCTCTCGACGCAGCTCGACAAGGGACTGCCCGCCGACGTCGACTACATGGCCCTGCGGCGCGCGGAGGACAGGGCCGCCCAGCGGCACCTGGGCGCTCTCCTCCCCACTCACCTCCCCCTGCCCGAAGCCCCACATCGCGGATACGACAGCGCACCGCGACTCTTTCAGCCTCCCCACCGCGAGGACACCGCGGAGACAGACCTACGTCTCCTGCTCGGCCCCCACCTGGCAGAGGCGGACATCGTTCTCGCGCCCCAAGGCATCGGCGACCACGTCGACCACGTCCTCACCGCGCGGGCGGTCGCCGCCGCCGCCGGACACGCGCGGATCGGCTGGTGGCGCGACCTGCCGTACGCCGCCCGGACATCGATGCCGGACGCCGGGCCCCGGGACGGCATCGCCGAAGGGACGAGCGAGGTCACCGTGGACATCGGCACGGTCCTGGCGGAGAAGAGCGCGGCGGTACGGTGCTACACGACGCAGCTCGGTTTTCAGTTCGGCGGGAGCGAGCGGGCCGCCGCGGGCCTGAGCGCCATGGCCCGGTCCGAGGCCGCGCGCGCCGGAGCGCCGTACACGCACGGCGAATCGTTGAGAGCCGGGCCCGCGGCACGCCAACTGCTCAAGAACTACGCCCAGGAGGCGACTGGCTGAGGCGGCGGTCCCCGTGGCTGTCGTGGACGGCGCGGTGGGGCTTTGTGGTGTCAGGTGTGGTTGCCCGTGAGGGTGGCGTAGACGACGACGTTGTCGGCGTAGTGGCTGTCGGCCTTGGAGTACTTTCCGCCGCAGGTGACGAGGCGCAGGCCCGCGTGGTCGAGGTTGCGGTAGACCTCCACGGTGGGGAACCGGTCCTTCGGGCGCACCGGATTTCTCGATTCGTCGTCCGCGACGGACGCTCGCGGACCGAAGTGCGCGTTCGCCGCGAGGCGTTTGGGCCGTCGGCACGACACCGGCGGGCGGGGCGTCCCGCCGGGGTCGGCCCGGCGGGACGTGTTGCCGCGACGAACCCGCGGCGGCCCGGGTCGGTCTCGGGACGCCTTGTGCCTGGTCGCCGCAGCGCGCCCATGGGTTGTCTCCTTGTCGTGCTCTCTGTGGGGCGGTGGGTGAGAAGCAGGTGATGACCTGGCCGCCGCGGTGCCGGCGGCGCGGGTCCGTACGGGACGTGGCCCCTCTGCCTCCGGGCAAGTGCCCCTCTGCCTCCGGGCAAGTGCCCCTCTGCCTCCAGGCAGTTCAGGTCCCGGGGCAGCGGGTAGGGAAATTCTGCGGGCCTGCTGACCGGAAGCGGGATCTCCAGCCGAGAGGGCATGGCCGCGCTCACGCAGGCCCGGCTCGTGTCCCGTGTGCCGGCCTGTGGCCGTTGCGCTATCGGGTCGGCTGGATCCACAGCAGCCGGTCGGCGGTGTCGGACCTGGTCGTGGCGCGCGGGGAGGTGTTCGTCGAGGTCACATAGACACCGTCCTGGTAGGGCAGCACGGCGCGGGCCCGTTCCCCGGAGCTGAAGACGGGTGCCAGCCCGTCCTTGTCCTCGTTGGCCGCGTAGAGGATCTGGGCGCCGAGCGCCGCGACGAGCAGGTCATCGCCCGCGAAGGCGATGCCGGACGGCGCCCACGTGCTGTCGCCGGAGCTGATGAAGGGAGCCTCCGTGCCCGCCCGTCGGCTGTCGTCCTGGACGAGCGGCCACCCGTAGTTGCCGCCGGGGACGATGCGGTTGATCTCGTCGTGGGCGGACTCGCCGTGCTCCGCCGAGTAGAGCCGGCCGGCGCTGTCCCAGGCCAGCCCCTGAGGGTTACGGTGCCCGTAGGAGTAGACGTAGGAGTCCGCGAAGGGATTGCCCGACGCGGGACGGCCTTCGAGATTCATCCGGAGGATCTTCCCGGCCAGGCTCTCCCTGTCCTGCGGGTAGTCCTCGTTGTGGACCCAGCCCGTGGTGGCGTAGAGGTTGCCGTCGGGACCGATCGCGAGCCGTCCCCCGTTGTACAGCTCGTGCCCGGGGATGCCGTCGAGGAGGCTGCGCGTCTCCGTCCATGCCTTCCCGTCGTAGTGGACCTGGGCGATCCGGTTCGCGAGGGCGGATCCGTCGGCGTACGTGTAGTAGATGTAGGCAGTGCCGGTGTCGGCGAAGTCGTCGGCGAGGGCGAGTCCCATCAGGCCGCTGCCCCCGTCGTGCCGCACGGGGTCCGAGGTCCGCACGTCGTGGCGTTCGAGACCGCCGTCCACGTCGATCATCGCGATGGTGCCGTCGACCTCGGTCACGATCAGAGTGCCGTCGGAGATCCGGACTTCCCACGGGTAGTTCAGTTCGTCACTGACGACCGTGACGTTCCAGTCGTCGGTGGTCAGCCCGGTCAGCCGGGGGCCGGTGTAGTCGCTGCCCGCCGCCGGGTCCGGTCCGGTGTACGAGGACGAGGACGAGGACGAGGACGAGGGCCTCTCCCGCTCGGTTCCGGGTGCTGAACAGGCCGCCAGGGCGAGCACGGCGGCGAGGGCGAGGGAGAGGTGGCTTTTCATGGGGTCGTCTCCAAGAGGTGTGCCGGACGGGTACGGGGCTCCGTGTCGTCGGCGGATCGCTGTTCGTTCCCGTGAGATCGCGGTCTGCGTTCCGGTCCTGGCTCGCGCGCCGCACGAGAGGGCTGCCCGGTCCTCTCGCTGTCGTCCGGGTACGTACGGTGGATGGGACTGGCGCCTTGGGGCGGGGGCAGGGGCAGGGGCAGGGGCAGTGTGAACGCCTCCCGCAGCGTGTGGAGCCTGTCGCCCTCGGCGAGCGCTTCGATGGTGGTGACCTCTGCGCCCTCCGGACGGACCGCCACGGCGACGGAGCCGCTGGGAGCCGCAGTTCGACGCCTCCTCGGCGCCGAAGCCGAGGGGCCCGGCCAGGCTGCCCACGGCCACTTGTGGTGGGCGTCCAGCGCCGGAGCCACATTCCCGACATCCGTCATGGCGGCCGTGGAACCGGCCTGAGGCTTTCCGGTCCCGCTCTCCGTCGTGCCGCACCCCACCAGGGCCACCGGGGCGGTCACGGCGGCGACGCTCGGCGGTACACGGTGCTTCACGGGCGAGCCTTTGCTTCTCGGAGGCGACGGCGCTCAGGCTGGCGCTCAGCGCTCGGCACATGCGACGCCGACGCACGGGCGGGATGCAGGCTCCAGCACCGCAACAGGTCACAACCGAGGACATCGCAGTTCAACCGTGCGAGGAAGGAACTGATGTGAGGTGTATCGGCAGTACATCCCACCGCGGGAACTCTCGGCGGAACCTCAACGGCATCAAGGGCGATACCGCCGCAGTGAGCGTCACCCGAAGTCCTGACCAGCAGGAAAGCGTGATCGTGCCAAAGCGGGGGCGGGCCCCGTGCCTGACGTCGACCGGCTCGGGACGCGGGCGGCGGGGCCGGGCGTCCGCGTCCCGCTCACTCTCCAACAGCGGTACAGCCTGTTGTTCCACGAGAGTGGATTCGAGGTCGCCCCGTGAATTCGAGGTCGCCCCCGCCGTTCCGCCAACCTCGCTCTGCACGACCGAGCCACCACCGCACTCGACGAGATCAGCTCCCCCACCCCCGGGCGGCTACCCCTACGGCGCGTTCGGCACCGGCCGACGCGACCGCCGCCCCCGGAGGCGGCCTTCAGGCTTTCGGAGAACTCGTCACCGAAAAACCTACCGCCCTCTCAGCCACCCCTGAATGGAACCGTCGACGCGGGAGCAGTCGGGTGGGACACAGGAGTGTCGGCGCCTTCGAGGTGTCGACTGCCTCGGGAACTGTGGAACATGTTCTGTGCTTCCTTCCAGGCCGGAAGGTCTTCGCCCTTGCGTCGGCGGTGGGGCATGAACGAGCCCGGTGCCGGGACAGCCACCGTCGGCGATCGTGAGTGTTCTGCCGACGGCGACCCTGGCGCCGGATTCCTCCCACGCCTTGCGGTCGTCGCGGTTGCCGTTGCCGGGCAGGGACTGGCCGACCATGACGACCAGGCGGGATATCGGCGCCGATGACGACCTGGTGGTTGGTCGAGTACCGGTAGCTCTTGGACTGCTCCGCCACCGCGCGGTCCCGGGTTGGGACCAGGGTGCCGTCCATGATGAGCACGGTGTCCTCGGTTAACCGCTTGCGGGGGTGAAGCTTGTGCATCGGGCCCCAGATGGTCGACGATGCGGTCCGTTGCCGACTGACACCCCGAAGAGCGGAGCGAGCTGACGCACCGTCATGTTCGTACGTCAGCAGGCCGTGAACAGCAGGGCCCAGCCCTTCAACGGCAGGCTCCACGGTCGGCCTTCGCGGACCGCGTCCGCGCCCTCGCGCCGCAGTACGGTAACCAGCTTGCCGAACAGGCGAGGGCTCAGTCCGGAGAACGGGGCTGTCCAGGATGGCTCCGAAGCCGTGATCACACCAGACACCGGACGGTCTCACCGAACGTTGAGCGACGCTCCGCACAGGCTCCGGTGACCCGGGTCAGTCGAAGAGGGCAACGAGGCCATTCACCCAGATCGCGAGGAACACAAGGGCCGCCGCCAGGCAGCCGACGCCCGCCAGCACACCGCCGACCGTCCATGACTCGGAGGGCGCCTCGTACTCCCCTTCCAGGTCGTCCCGGTAGGAGGTGGGGTCGTCCCAGTCGACGGGGTGTCCCAGATTTTCGGCGCAGCCGGTCCGCACCGCGACCAGCTGCCTCTCCGCGAAGGCGGTGGCGGCCTTCGTCTCAGGGCCGTGCCAGGCGAGGGCCTTCATCCGCCACCCAGGAGACCCGTATCGCGCCTCGAAGGCGGCGGTCTCGTCGGCATTCCGGTCCTCTTCGAGGTACATCCAGCGTCCAGACTCGGCGGCGTCGCCGTAGAGCCGGTACACCTCGGCCAGACGACGGCGGAGTGTCAGGTCGTGCGGGAAGGACGAGAGGAGACCGCGCAGCCGCTGGCGCGCGGCGGGAACACGGCCGGCGGCCAGGTCCGCATCGACTCGGGCAAGCGTCTCCTCCAGGGGCATGAACGCATGTTCCTGCACCGAACTGCCCTATGTCGAAGTGGTTTTGTCGCTCAGCACTCGCTCGCTCTCAACGGCATCGGCTGGCCCTCACTGAGACAGGACACCACCGGTTACGGGACAGCCCTTGGCGTGGCACGGCTCCGGGCGACGCGCCGGGTACTCCGTCCTCTACCTCCCGCGCCCCCGACAACGGGATGGCCCCGTCGCTTCACACGCAGCGTCTTCTGGGCCACGGACGGTGACCGCTCGGAGCGGCCTGACGGTACGTACCGCGTCACAGCCCCTGCCGAAGCCGTCGACCCACGCACCCTGCGGGCACGCATGAGGGGCAGGCGCGCGGAACGCGCCTGGGGCGGGCCGCTGGAGAACGACGATCATCGCCCCTCGGGGTCTTCGTCCACGGCCCGCTCCGCCCCATCCGGCCGACCGAGGTCCTCCCCCTGTCCGGGCGCCTGGAGCGGTGGAGTCGAAATGCCCCTCCTGCTGCGAGTACGACGGCTGCCCACCACGAACGCCGCGATCAAAAAGCCGACGACGACCAACCCCACCAGGGCGATCAGCAAAGACGGACGGACTTCGACTGCCAAAACGGTCATTGTGTCCATAGTGTCCGCCTACCCCCGTCTCTCGCTTCCAGCACGGCACACGCCATCAAAGAATGCGCAGCCGCCCGCCGGCCAGCGGTCCACATGCAGAGATTCGATTCATACCTGGCCAACTGGCCGGCGGCGATAGCGTCACCGAAGATCACCCGTAGCGCTGAGAACCGGTAGCCAGTAGGACCGACCTGCTCGATTCCCGCCTGTTCAGTTCGAAGTCTCGTCAACGTTCCCCGGGAGAACCACCCGGAAGTGATCTTGCCAAGCCGGCATCCATATGACTACCTGAAATCGCACGGCAGCCGCCTGTAGCGGGCGGCCGGTGAACGGTGAAGGGTTGACGATGAGCACTGCCCACCCAGCAGCCACGGACGGCGAGGACTCCGCACCTCCGATCCGTACGGTCGCGGGGACCGGGGTCGCGGGAGCCAAGGGGGACGGTGGGCCTGCGATTTCGGCCCAGGTGGACTATCCGAACGGGATCGCGATGGACCGTAGGGGCACGCTCTACGTCGCTGACTACAGAGGGCACCAGGTCCGGAGGATCACGACCGACGGGAGGATCAGCACGATCGCGGGCACGGGCTCCGCGAACTTCGGCGGGGACGGCGGGCAGGCGGCCTCGGCCCAGCTGAGGCGTCCATAGGGAGTCGCGGTGGACGCGTGGGGAACCTCTACATCGCCGCGCAACGTGCGTACGAGGGTGGCGACGCGCGCCACCAGCAGTGGCGGCTGATCCCGGTGGGCTCCGTGGACGGTGCTCAGCGGGCGTACGAGATCGCGAACGGCAACAGCGGCCTGCTCCTGCGGGTCGACTCCAACGCGCGCACGGCGATCAGGCAACACGGGGCGGAGGGCGACCACCGGAACCGGCAGTGGGAGCTGGTGCCCGTGTGACGTGAGCGTGGGCAGGGGCAGGGGCTGACCTCACCTGCAACGACGTCGAGTGGCCCGAGAAGATCGGCGCCTACCGCAGCAGCGTCGCCGAGGACCGTGAGCGCTACCCGCTGTTCGGCGCGGCCACCGCCAACATCACCCCCTGCGCCTTTTGGCCGTACGCCCCGGCCGAGCCGCCCGTCCCGGTCGACGACGACGGGCCGCGCAACATCCTGCTCGTCCAGAACCTGCGCAATGTGCCCACTCCCCACATCGGCGGGAAGATGCTGCGGCAGAAGTTCACCGACCGGTCACGGCTCCTCAGCGTCGACGACAGCGGGCACGGCTCCTACGTGCTGAGCGGCAACCCGTGTGCTCTGAACACCACCACGCGCTACCTCGTCACGGGCGAGATGCCTGTCAAAGACACGCTCTGCCCGGCGAAGTGATCCGATACGGGGGCGAGCGCCCGGCTCGCCCCCGTATCCCGTATCCCATATCCCGTACTCCGTTCCCCGCCCAGGCACGCAGACCTCGGCCAACAGTTCGCCGAGGAACCGGGGCGCCCGGTGGAAGCAGAGCCGCCACCCCGCCCCGGTCAACCTCCACAAGGAGCTGCGCCACGAGCGGCGCACGCCACCGCCCTGCGGGCCGCCGCGAACGCCGACGACCCCGTCGTCGGCGCCAACACCCTCGCCTTCCCGGCCATCCGGCAGTACTCGACCGGCAACCCGCGTGGCGCGATCGACCTCAGCGAAGCAGCCCCAGGCCCCCGCGGATCGGCTCCGCCCGCATGGTCCGATGCGGCCTCGTGTGCGGTATCCGATGAGTTCCTCCGAGCCCTGCTGAGTCCTTGCCGCTGTGGCCGGTGTGCTCTGTCTCCTTGGGGTCTTCTTCGAGCCAGTGACGTAACTTCAGGATTCCTGAAGCGTTCTCACTTCATCCGCTCGATCTGTGATCGGGGTGAAGGCGAGGAGGCTCGGGTCGGCGTCGGCAGCCGTCGCGATCTGCGCGAGTTCCGTGATCCGGTCTCGGCGGAGGAACTGGAGCGGTTCGAGACCGACGTGCTGGCCGGGTTGGTCCTCGCGCGGGCTTCGGCGGGGCTGGCGGACGGCACCACTCGCGGGGGTGTCGGGCATCTGGACCAGATGCGGGCGTGGTTCGGTCGACCTCGGTGGGATATGGAGCCGGTCGACGCCGACGGGCACTTCGGAAAGGTACCGCGGGGCTCGCCGAGCGGCACCCGGCTGGCCCGCGTACAGGCGCTGAGCAGGCACTTCCTCTTCCTGGAGCTGCGGCACAAGGTCGAGATCCATCGGATGACCGGGCGGGTTGTCACCGAGGCCCTCGTCCGTGTCCTGGCCGGTCGCGCCAGGACCATCGGCGTCGCCTCCCCCGGCGAGATCTTCGACACGCCGACTTCCCGCGCGCGCTCGCCCAGCACGTCACACTCGACCTGCCCCGCCCCCGCGGAAACAGCTGAGCGGCGGTGGCCACGGTGCAAGGCCGCTGCTGAGCGCGCGGCGTGGTCGGTGCCGGAGGAAGGTTGCCCAGCGGCTGCCGCCCGGGGCGACGGCCGGTTCGCCTGACGGGCCGCGACAGCGGGTACTGCCTGGACGTGAAGGACGGCTCGCAGACACCCGGCGCCGATGTGTGTCACTGGTACCGCAACGCCGCGGCCGCGCGGGACTGGCGGCTGAAGTACGCAGGCCGCGGCGGCTACCGGCTCGTCGCCCGGTCCAGCGGTCGGTGTCTGGACGTGGCCGGGGGCTCGCGGGCACCGGGCGCCGGGCGCCGACGTACGGCGGTGGACGTGCGACGCTCGCCCGCCGCAGCTGTGGCATCCGCGGCGGGTCCGACCGACCGCCCGACGCACGACGCCTCTCCGGCAGGGGCCGGGGAGGCGTCGGCGTGCGGCGGGAGGCCCGTTACGCGGGGTCCTGCTCCTCGATGGCGGCCGGGCGAATCTGCGCGGCGCGGACCCGCTCGATGTCGAGCTTGGTGCCGCGGTCGAAACGGTAGACGCCGTTGCGTTCCTGGAACACGTCGGTCAGTTGGGTGTAGCAGTAGCCGAACATGCCGGGATCGTCGAGCAGGACGCCCGTGAGCCCGGTGAACCGCGCGTGGAACTCCTCCTCGTCGCGCACCCGTTCGCCGTACCCCCAGGACTCCGTCCGGTCCTCGCCGGAGGACGCGGCCGCCGCGGCCGGGTCCCACCAGACGCCACCGAACTCGCTGACGAAGTAGGGCTGGCCCACGTACGGAACGGAGTAGGCGGCCCCGTTCTCATGGGTGTTGACGTACGGCTCGTCCTCGGCCAGGCCGGACATCTGGCGCTTAAAGGCGGCCGGGTCCTGCTCGTAGCTGTGGGAGTCGTAGATGTCGGTCTCGACGACCCGGTGGGCGTACCCGGAGGTGTCGAGGACCGGCCTGGTCGTGTCCATCGCCTTGGTGGCGAGGAACATCGCCCGGGTCACGGAGTCGAGTTGGGTCATGCGGTCGTGCAGCTTCTGGTACGTCTCGTTGAGCGGGCACCACCCGATGATCGAGGGGTGCGAGTAGTCGCGTTCCAGCGCCTCCAGCCACTGGGCGGTGTAGGAGGCGTCCGGCTGCTGGTTGTCACCCGACGAACCGCCGGTCTCGCAGCCCCAGTCGCCGAACTCCCCCCAGACCAGGTAGCCGAGACGGTCCGCGTGGTAGAGGAAGCGCTCCTCGAAGACCTTCTGGTGCAGCCGCGCCCCGTTGAAGCCCGCCGCCATGGCGATCTCGATGTCGTGGATCAGCGCGGCGTCGGTCGGCGCGGTCATCAGGCCGTCCGGGTACCAGCCCTGGTCGAGCACGAGCCGCTGGAAGAGGGACCGGCCGTTGAGAGTGACGGCCTTGCCCCGGATGCCCACCGACCGCAGACCCGCGTAGCTCTCCGCGCTGTCGGCCACCTCGCCCGCCGCGTCGAGGAGTTCGACGCGCAGGCCGTACAGGTGCGGATCCTCCGGGCCCCACGCGCGCACCCGCTCCCGCGGCACCGGGAGGTGCAGCCTCGGCGCCAGGTCGAGGTCGGCGCGTACCTCGGCGCGGCAGACCTCGCCCTCGTCGTCGGAGAGGACCGCGCGCACCCGGTGGCCGGGGCGGTTGCCGGAGAGCGGCAGCTCCAGATGGAACGCCGATCCCGCCAGGTCGGGCGTGATCCGGGGGCGGCGCAGATGGAGGTCGGGGACGGGCTCCAGCCACACCGTCTGCCAGATGCCGGTGACCCGGGTGTAGTTGCAGTCGTGGTTGGCGTACTGGACGGCCTGCTTGCCGCGGGCCTGCGGACCGGAACGCGGGTCGCGCGCGCGGACCGTGAGGGTGACCTCGCCGGAGCCCGCGAGGTCACCCAGGTCGGCGGTGAACGGGGTGAAGCCGCCCCGGTGGCGGGCCACTTCGACGCCGTCGGCCCACACGGTGGTGTCGTAGTCGACGGCGCCGAAGTGCAGCAGCACCCGCCGTCCGGCCCACGCGGACGGCAGGGTGACCACCCGCCGGTACCACACGGCCTCCAGGAAATCGGTGTCGCCGATGCCGGACAGCTCCGACTCGGGCGGGAAGGGGACGAGGATCTCGCCGGTCAGGGCGCGGTCCAGGAGGCCGCGCTCCAGGCCGCTGTCCCCTCGGTCGGTCTCGAACTGCCAGGCGCCGTTGAGGTTGAGCCAGTCGTTACGGACGAACTGCGGCCGGGGGTGTTCCGGGCGCGGTACGGAGGGAGTGGGCACGCATGCTCCAGTCGGTGTGTAGGGGAGGGTGGTGCGATCACCGGACCACAATGTACATCGATGTAAATCTGTCGCGGACCGATCGTGGGACGGGGCGAGAGGGGGGCGGGGACAGGGCGCAGGGACAGGGGGCGGGGGCCGCCGAACGGCCCGCGTTCCCGGCTCGGGGGCCGGGAGCACAGGCGGCCGGGAGCACAGGCGGCCGGGCCGGTTCAGGTACCGCCGAGTCCCGTGGTGGCCACCGATTTGATGATGCGCCGCTGGAAGAGCAGGAACATGACGATCAGCGGCAGCGAGGCGAGCAGCGCGGACGCCATGGACTGCGCGTACAGGATGCCGAAGGAGTCCTTGACGGTGGCCAGGCCCACCGGGAGGGTCATGAGGCCGGGGTCGTTGGTGACGATGAACGGCCACATGAAGTTGTTCCAGGCGCCGATGAACACGAAGATCGAGACGGCGGCCACGATGGGCCGGGACAGCGGCAGCACGATCGACAGGAAGACCCGGCCCTCGGACGCGCCGTCGATCCGGGCGGCGTCCTCCAGGTCCTTGGGCAGGCCCTCGAAGAACCGCTTGAGGATGAACACCATCATCGGCGCGACCACTTGGGGCAGGATGACGGCCGCGTACGTGTCCACCAGGTTGAACAGGAGCATCTGCTCGAAGAGCGGGACGACGAGCAGCTGCGGCGGCACCATGATGGCGGCGACGGTGACGGCCAGCAGGACCCGGCGGCCCCGGAACGTACCGCGTGCGAAACCGTAGGCGGCGAGCGTGGAGACCACCACGGTGATCAGTGTGACCAGGCCCGCCACGAGGAAGCTGTTGAAGGCCCAGGTCAGCACGTTCCCGCGTTCGAGGATCTGCCGGTACGACTCCAGGGTGAGGGCGCCCTTGAGCGGGGAGAGGCCGGGCTTCGACACGTCCTGCTCGCTCTGGAGCGAGGTGGCGACGGCCCACACCAGCGGCAGCAGCCAGACGGCCGTCAGGACGACCAGCGCGGTCCCGGCCAGGACGCGCGGCAGCCGGCCGGGGCCGAGGAGCATCGGTGAACCGCCGGCCTCGCGGGGCGCACGGCGCCGCGGGCGCACAGGAGTTGCGGTAGCGGACACGGTCAGTCCTCCTGGCGGAAGAAGCGGAGCTGCGCGACGGAGACGACGATCACCAGCGCGAAGAAGATGTAGGAGATGGCCGAGGCGTAGCCCAGCCGGTAGCCGGTGAACCCGACGTCGTAGACGTACTCCAGGATCGGCCGGGTGGTGCCGTTCGGGCCGCCCTTGGTGAGGATGTAGATCTGGTCGAAGACCTTGAGCGAGGCCAGGACCTGGAGCATGGCCACCAGCACGGTGGTCCGGCGCAGTTGGGGCAGGGTGACGGACCACAGCCGCCGCCAGGCGCCCGCGCCGTCGAGCGCGGCGGCCTCGTCGAGGGTCTCCGGCAGGGCCTGGAGCGCGGCCAGGTAGAGCAGGAAGTTGAAGCCGACCGTCCACCAGACGGTGAGGGCGGCGATGGACCACATCGCGACCGACTCGTCGGACAGCCAGCCGACCGGCTCCATGCCGAGTGCGCCGAGCAGTTGGTTCCCGAAGCCTATGTCCGGCTGGTACAGCCACGTCCAGATGAGGGTCACCACGGTGACGGGCAGCAGATACGGCGCGAAGAACGCCAGACGCCAAGCCCACTGGCCCGCGAGCCCGCTGTGGACCAGCAGCGCCATCGCGAGGGCGACGAGCACCAGCGGGACGCACGAGATGAGGGTGAAGACGAGCGTGTTGCCCAGGCTGCTCCAGACGTCCGGATCGCCGAACGCCTCGGCGTAGTTGGCGAACCCGACGAAGGCCGTGTCGCGCAGCGCGAGCGAGCTGTCGGTGAAGCTCATCCAGACACCGTGGGCGACGGGCCAGACGAGGAAGACCGCGAAGAGCAGGAGGAAGGGCAGGACGAAGATCAGACCGTCGCTCCGGCCGGCGGCGTTCTTCTCCCGGAAGGAGAACCGGCGGGCAGGTGGGGCGGACGGTGGCGCGCCGGGAGGCACGGCGGTACCGGAGGGTGCGGTGGTAGTCACGTCTGTAGCTCCTTGTGCTCCGGTCAGGCCACCGGGTTGGGCTGCCGCAGCAGCGTGTCCGCCTCGCGGACCATCTGCCGCACCGCCTTCTCGGCCGAGGTGTTGCCGAGCAGCGCCGCCTGGAGGGGCTGGCACATGCGGTTCTGGAAGTTCGAGGCCGCTCCCGTGAACCAGTTCGGCGGGTCGAGCACCGCCACCTTCCCGGCGTCCGCGTAGGACGACTGGGGGCGCAGCTTCGCGTATTCGGGACGGGCCAGCACGGGCTGGTACGCGGGGATGTGCCCGGCACTCGCCCAGGTGAGGCTCTGCTTGAGCATCCGCGCGACGTACCGGTGCGCCTCGCGCCGCCGCGCGGGGTCGGGGTCGGCCTGGTGGGGCAGGACGAAACTGTGGGAGTCGGTGTAGACGGCGGGGCGTTCGAAGACCTGCGGGAAGGGGGCGGCGCCGAGCCGGATGCCCGACTCACGCAGGGCCGGCAGCTCCCACTCGCCGAGCATGACCATCCCGCCGCGGCCATCGAGGAACGCGGCCATCGCCCCGTAGTAGTCGAGGTTGTTGGGGTTGGTCCGCCCGTCGAAGAGCCGCTGCATGAACGTCACGACCCGGACGGCGGCGTCCACGTCGATCTCGGCGGGACCGCCCTCCGGCAGGGTGAACTCCGCGCCCGTCTGGGCGTAGAACGCGGCGAACTGCCGCCAGCACTGCGCGGTGTCGGTGACATGGCCGAAGAGGATGCCGGAGCCGCCGGTGGCCTTCGCGAGTGCCTTCCCCGCGTCCAGCAGGGCCTCGGGGGAACCCATCGGGGCGAGTTCGCCCGCGGAGTCGAGGAGGCCGGCCTTGTCCGCGGCGTCCTGGTCGTAGAAGACGATGAAGGGGTGGACGTCCAGCGGGATCGCGTACACGGCCCCCTCGTACTGGGTCCGCTTCCAGACGGCCGGGGTGAAGTCGGCCTCGGCGCAGCCGAATTCGGCGAGCAGGTCGAGGTCGAAGGCGTCCAGCAGCCCGCCGGGGGCGTATCCGGCCAGCCGGGAGAGGTGGAGGACGGCCACGTCGGACGCCCGTCCTCCGGCGGCCGACATGGCGAGCTTGGTGTAGTAGGACGGGCCCCAGTCCAGGATGGTGCGGTCGACGGCGAAGCCGTCCCGCGCGGTGGAGACGGCCTTGATCATGTCGTTCATCAGGATGCCGTCCCCGCCCTGGAAGAGGTCCCAGACCTTCAGGGCCGAGGCGTCGGAGGACGCGGCGGGCGAGGCGCAGCCGGCCAGCGCGCCGGAGGCGAGCAGCGCGGTGCCGGCCCCGGCCATGCCGTAGCGCAGCAACCCGCGGCGGCTCACGCCCGCCGTCGGCGGGGGCGGGAGCGCGGGCCGGGGCCCGGGGGCAGGTGGAGAAGAACTCATCACGGACCTTTCGACGGCCGGTCGACCATGCCGGTTGGCGGCGGCCACCGGCATGGGCAACCGGTGGCGGCCCACCGCTGCGACGGATGGGCCTCGCTCCGGCGACCGGCGCGATGCCACGTTTTTACATCGATGTACAACGGCTGTAAAGAGGTGCGGCACTGCTTGCTGTACGGGCCCGCCCGCAGCCGGAAGGCCAGGCCACGGGCGGATACCGCCGGAAGGATCACGACCCGCCACGGCATAGACTCGACGGTGCGCAAGTGGCAAGGGGAGAGGGCCGTGGCACGACCCAGGATCAAGGACGTCGCACGACACGCGGGCGTGTCGGAGAAGACCGTCTCGAACGTGATCAACGACTACGTCCATGTGTCCGACCGGACCCGGCGTGTGGTCCGCGAGGCCATCGACCACCTCGGCTACCGGGTCAACCTGGCGGGCCGTCACCTGCGCACCGGGCGCAGCGGGGTGATCGCCCTGGTCGTACCGGAGCTGGACGTCCCGTACTTCGCCGAACTCGCCCGGCACGTGATCCGCGCGGCGGAGGAGTGCTCGCTGACGGTGCTGGTCCACCAGTCCGGCGGCGACCGCCGGCACGAGCTGGCGGCGCTCTCCGGGTTCGGCTCCGACTTCGTCGACGGCATCATCCTCAGCCCACTGGCCCTGACCAGCGACGACCTGCGCGACAACGCGGGCTCCCCGCCGACGGTCCTGCTGGGCGAACTGCTCGAAGAAGGAGCGGACCATGTGGCGATCGACAACGAACAGGCCGCGCGTGAAGCCACCGAGCACCTGATCGCCCGCGGGCACCGCGCCATCCTGGTCATCGGCGGCCGGGACGAGCCCGGTCTGGGCACCGCGGAGGCCCGTACCCGCGGCTACCGGGCGGCCCTGGCTGCCGCGGGCATCGCCCACGACGCGGCGGCGCTGCTGCCCGTGGGGGCGTTCCGGATGCCCGACGGGGCCGAGGCGGTGCACCGGGTCCTGAACGGCGGTGCCCGCCCCGACGCGCTGCTCTGCCTCAACGACCAGCTCGCCCTGGGGGCGTTGCGCGCGCTGCACGAGCACGGCGTACGGGTGCCCGAGGACATCGCCGTGATGGGCTTCGACGATGTGGAAGGCGGGCGGTTCAGCGTACCGACGCTGAGCACCGTGGCCCCCGACAAGGGGGCGGTGGCGAAGGCCGCCGTCCAACTGCTGCGCCACCGCATCGCCGAGGCCGCCCGGCCACGGGACGGCGCGGACGAGCCGGCGCCGGGCACGCTCTCGCCCCAGGACCGCGTCGTGGCGCACCGCCTCGTCCTCCGGGAGAGCACCGAGGGCGCCGCGCGCTGAGCGGGCGGGGCCCGGTGGTGATCAGGACGGGCACCACGGCCGGTGGCACCACGATTCGGCGGCCCACTCCCCGACGTGCCCGCGCCCCTCTCTCTCGTTTGCCGCCGACGGGCTCCGGCAACCGCCGATGACGCGTGTCCGCAGAGGGCCTCGTGGGGCCCGGCACGGTCTTCCCGGTCTCCCCCGGCGGCGGGCCGCGGCCTCTTCGGCGACGGGCCGCGCCTCTTCGGCGGCGGGCCGCGCCCCTTTCGGCGACGGTCCGCCCGCGGGGCGGTGGCCGCCGGTCGGCCGGGCCGCGGGAGACCACGGCACGCCGGCCCTCGTCCACGACCATGTGCGCTGAACCGCCGGGCCGGGCGTCCGGGCACCGTCCGCGTACCATTCGTAAATCACGCGCTTGACTTAGTTTTGGATCACGGGATTCACTGTCCGGGGTCGAGACGGTCCGGCGGCCGGGCTCACGGCACGCGACTGGCCACCGGGCGAGGAAACGGAGTACGCGGCATGGGTGATTTCGCGGAGCGGTACGGGCCGGTGGCGGTGGTCACCGGGGCTTCCTCGGGGATCGGCCGTTCGTTCGCCGTCCAACTGGCCGGTCGGGGGCTCGATGTCGTCCTCGTCGCCCGCCGTGAGGACCGGCTCCGCGCGCTCGCCGCCGAACTGCGGGACGCGCACGGCGTCTCCGTCACGGTACTGCCGGCCGATCTGGCGGATCCCGGGGCGGCCGGGGAGATCCTGGAAGCGGTGGCGCCGCTGGATGTCGGCCTGCTGGTGAGCAACGCCGGCTTCGGCGTGAAGGGGACCTTCGGGGAGGGCGACGCCGCGGCGCTCGCCGCGATGCTCATGGTCAACTGCCAGGCACCGACCCAGCTCGCACACGGCCTCGCTCCCCGGCTGCGGCGACGCGGGCGCGGCGGTGTCCTCTTCACCAGCTCGGTCGAAGGACTGATGGGGTGCCCGTACTCGGCCGGCTACTCGGCCACCAAAGCGTATGTGAACGCCCTCGGCGAGGCCCTGTGGGCCGAACTCTCCCCGGCGGGTGTGGACGTACTGACGCTGTGTCCGGGCGCGACCGACACCGAGGCGCCGCTGCTCCAGGGCGTCGACCCCACCACCCTCCAGCACCTCATGTCACCGGACGAGGTCGCCCACGCGGCGTTGGAGCATCTGGGCGGCGGCCCCACGCACATCCCCAGCGCCCACTACCGGAACCTCTTCGACACGCTGCTGGCGATGCCGCGGCGCGACGCCCTGGCCGCGATGGCGCGCTCGATGGGGAAGTGAGCGGCCCCCCGCTCCGTGACGCGGGCGCGCCGGACCGGTGGACGCGTGGCGCGCAGCCGACCTGGGCGCCGCCGACGGACACGGAAACGCCCTGTCGGTCGCCGAGACCCTCGCCCCCATCGCCCGAGCGGGAGCCTCCGCCCACGGTCAGCTCCTCAAGCCCGACACCATCGGCCTCATCTTCGACGAACAGTCCAACGGCACGGACCTCGTCAACGCACTGCATCTGCGATGGGGCATCGGATACACACTGCCCGACCGGCGCACCCTGCCCTGGATACCGGACGGCCGCATCGCGTTCTGGGGCGGCTGGGGCGGCTCGATGGCAATCATGGACCTCGACCGTCGCATGACGATCAGCTACGTCATGCACAACATGGGGGCCGACATCCTCGGCTCACCCCGGGCCGCCGCCTACACCACCGCCATCTACCGGGCCTCGATGACTGCACCCCATCCTGAACAGCCCGCCGTCGGCATTGCGAGCACAAACCACACGCGACTCATCTGAGACAGGACACGTCGGCACCCCGGCGGAGCATCTCGTCTGAGGTCCGATCCCACCGAACATTTAAATCCGCTTCACATGAAGTGCGGTGAGAAGGGCGTGGATGTCCGTCGTCACGAACAGGTCATCAGCACCCTTCTCGATTGCCCCGGCCGACCACACCGCCGCTCGGTACACGCGACCGGTACAACTGTCTACCACCGCACCCACGGCATCCGATACTTCCACGGCTGCTACTCCGTCGGCGACGACATCCTGTGGGGCGTCAATCGCCGCAAGAAGGGCGCCGCGAACACCCTGGCCGCGCTGAAGTCGATCCGCGCGGCCCGCCTCGATGGCGCCCCGATCTACGTCATCTCGGACTACCTATCCGCCCACAAGCGCGACACGATCCGGCGCGGGGCGAGGAAGAACCGGGTCGAGCTGTGCTTCACGCCGCCTTAAAGCGTCCGGGGCCAACCCGATCGATGCCCACTTCGGGCCACTGTGGCAGTTCACCCTCGCCCACTCCCACCAGAGCAACCACACCGTCCAGACGCGCGCCCTGCACGCCTACCTGCGCCGGGGCGGACGACTGGCGAAAGTCGGGTGACCCTACCAAGGGCACCGGCGACACTGACGCCATGACCAGTTCTGCACTGCCGCAACTGCTTCGACCGCGTGCCCTGAGGCCCGGAGACCTCGTTGTCATCGCGTCGCTGTCCGGTGCGCTGCCAGCCGCTTACGAACCCAACGTCGGGCAGACGGTGGTCGTGCTCGAGCGGATGGGATTCCGCGTGCGTCGGGCTCCGCTACTCGAAGCAGGACGCCGCCATTGGTGGAGCGCGGCCACGCCGGCGGAGATCGCCGGAGAACTCAATGGTCTTCTGCGCGATCCTGAGGTACGCGCGATCGTCGCGAGTGACGGCGGCCAGACCGCGCTCGGCTACCTTGACCTGATCGACGTCGAGGCGATCAGGGCCGACCCCAAGCCGATCCTCGGCTACAGCGACATCTCGCTGCTGCATCTGGTGCTCTATTCGCGCACGGGTCTGGTCGGGTTCCACGCCGACATGGCAGTCCCTGGCTTCGGCGGACACTGGCAGTCCGCGCCCGTGGCGCGCCAGGCGGAACTCGAAAAGCTCTACTCCAGGTTGCTGACCGGGACCGAGGCGATCGGTGCGCTGCCTGCGAGCCCGTCGTGGGAGTGCTGGCGTCCTGGTCGTGTCGAAGGTCGGCTGATCGGAGGGGTGATCAATCGCATCGTGCTGGCGCAGGCGACCCGTTTCGCGCTGCCGCTCGAATGGTTCGACGGTGCAGTGCTGTTCTGGGAGGAGATGGGCGGCTTGGCGTCGTATGTGTGGGGCTATCTGCAGGTGATGCGACACTGCGGCATCCTCGATCGGATCTCCGGCATGGTCGTGGGCGTTCCGCACGAGATCAGTGGACTCGAGCCCGGCGAGTCCCCCACTCTGCCCGAGATCGTCCTCGACGTCCTCGGCGACCGTGACATCCCGGTCCTGGGCAACGTCGAGTTCGGGCATGCCGGCCCGAATCTGCCGATGCCAGTCGGCATCCGCGTCGGCCTCGATGCGCAGCAGCGAACGTTGTCACTGCTCGAACCGGCGGTAGGACCGCACGCGATGACGGGACCGGTCAGCTGAGGACTGCGGATCAGTGAGCCGACGGCCCCCGGCAGCACCCCCTGGGGCCAACTCACGCTTTGGTGACCGCCGCCCTGGGCCGCTTGTTCGGTCCGTAGGAGGGGCCATGAACACCTGGTGGCTCGTGTTGGTCTAGAAGCTCAGCTCCTGACGTCAGGGATCACCAACCCGGTGAACGTATGCAGTCAGAGCACTGCCCACCCAGCAGCCACGGACGGCGAGGACTCCGCACCTCCGATCAGCACGGTCGCGGGGACCGGGGTCGCGGGAGCCAAGGGGGACGGTGGGCCTGCGATTTCGGCCCAGCTGAAGAACCCGTCTCTGCTCCCTTCCCCTCGGACCAGGCCGGGCGAGCCCGACCCGACGGGAAGGGAGCAGACAGGGCCTGGACTGGTTGGCGGTTACGACGTTGCGGCGGTCAGTGCGGCGCGGATGGCGTCTGTGCCGGCCGGTCGGCCCTTCTCGTTCGAGTAGGGGCCGTACGGTGTTCCCCACACCGGCGTGCCTGTTGCCTGCCGCCAGCTGTCGGCGAGTGTCCCCGCGTCCACCACGTCGTAGCCGATGGAGTCGATGAACGCGCTCGCCGTCGCCTTCGCCGGTGCGGAGTCGCCGGCGATCGGCAGGCTGGAGCGGTCGGGGGCCCCTGCCGGGCGGGCGAGGGAGAGCAGGTGCTTGTAGAAGATGTTGTTGAACGCCTTGACCAGCAGCGCGTCGGGTAGATGCCGCAGGAGCAGCTCGCTGGAGGTGAGGGTCCCGCTGTCGAGGTCGGTGATGTGTCCGTCACGCTCGGGACCGTAGTTGCAGGTGTCGATGACCGGCTTTCCGGCCAGCGGCGCGGCGGGTACGTGAGGGAAGGCGCTGACCGGCACGGTGACCACAACGATGTCACCGGCCGCCGCAGCCTCTTCGCTCGTGGCCGCGGACGCCTGTGGCCCCAGTTCGCGGACGGTCTCCGCGAGCGTGTGGGGGCCGCGTGCGTTGCTGAGCACCACCTGGTGCCCCGCGCCCACGGCCAGGCGTGCGAGGGTCTTGCCGATGGCTCCGCTTCCGATGAAGCCCACCGTTGTCATAGTTCTACGTCCTTTTCACGAGCCGGGCGTGCCGGATTGGTCACGCGCCGGGGATGGTGTTGTTCAGGCGGCGGGGAAGTAGTGGCCGTTGTCCAGATCGGCGAGGAGGCCGGGCTGGGTGGGTTCCCAGCCGAGGGTGCGGCGGGTGATGGCGTTGGACGCCGGATAGCTCTGCGTGACGATGTTGGTCAGGAATCCGAAGTAGCCCGGGGTCATCAGGACGTCATGGGGAATGCTGACGGCGGGCAGGCCCAGACGGCCGGCGAGCGCCTCGGCGATGTCGCGGAAGGGGGTGCCCATATCCTCGACGGCGTGCCAGTAGCTGCCGGCCGGCCCGTCTTCCAGGGCCAGGCGGAACAGGACGGCGGTGTCGCGGATGTGGACGGCGTTCCACACGTTGGCGCCATCGCCGGGGTAGCCGACGAACCCCTTCTCCTTCGCGAGCGCGATCAGCGTGGGAAGGAAGCCCGCCACATCACTCGTGCCGTGCGCGATGTTGGCGATCCGCACGACCGAGGAACGTACCCCCTGCCCGGCCAGGTCGATCACGGCCCGCTCCACGACGTTGCGGACCCGCAGGGTGCCCCGGTGCTCTTCGCCGGACGGCAGGGCAGGGTCTTCCTCGGTGGCCGGCCGTCCCAGGTTACCGGGCGAGCCGATGCTCCCGGCGGTGACCAGAGGCTTTCCGGTCCCCGCGAGGGCGTCGCCGTAGGCGAGCATGATGGGAAGCTCTGCGGCGGCCACGGCGTCCATACCGCCGGTGGGCAGGAGGTCCTGTCGGTGGGCGAGATGGATGACGCCGTCGGAGGCGGCGGCTGCTTCCTTGAGCCCGTCGAGGTCCGCCAGGTCGCCGCGGCGTACCTGCGCACCGAGCACGGACAGGGTTTCCGCGGACGCGTCCGACCGGGCCAGACCGGTGACCTCGTGCCCTGCGGAAATCAGCTCGGGAATGATATGAGAACCGGAATGTCCGGTCCCGCCAGCGACGAATACACGCATCCGAATTACTCCTTGAAGAGACAGACGAGGGTTCCGCGCCGCTCGTGAACCATTACCGAACGGCACGGCGATAAAAGAGAATCGCTATTCAGCGCAGAAGGGTGATGTTGATGAGGCGCCGCATTTCATGCTGCCACCACCCCCCAGGAAACGTCCAAGACCTCTTTGAACCCTGGTGATACCCTGAAGGTCTCACCACGCTGGAGGTCGTATGGATCTCGATCTGCGAAAGCTGCGGTACTTCGTCGCCGTGGCCGACCGGCTGCACTTCGGCCGCGCCGCCGAGGAACTCCACATCGCGCAGCCGGTGCTCAGTCGGCAGATCCGCGCACTCGAACAAGATCTCGGCGCGGCGCTGTTCACTCGGGACCGTCACGGCGTCGAGCTGACCGACGCGGGCCGGCAGCTGCTGGCCGACGCCGGCCCGCTGCTCGCCTCCACGCACGCACTGCGGCGCCGGGTGTCCGAGGCCGCAGGCGGCCGGCGCCGGTTGATGGTCGGCTTCCGCGCCGGCATTCCCATCACCCCGGCGGCCCGCGCGTTCGAGGGCAGGCACCCGGACGTGAGCGTCGACATGCAGCGGATCGAAGGCGACGACCAAGCCGTGATGCTGCTCGACGGGCGCATTGACGTCGCCTTCGTGCGCCTGCCCATCGACGAAACCGGCCTGCGCTTGACACCGCTGTACACCGAGCCGCGGGTGGCGGTGCTACCCGCAGGACACCGCCTCGCCGGCAAGGAAGAGGTCACCGAGACCGACCTGGCCGGTGAGCCGCTGCTGTGGGACGGTGACGTGAGTTCGCAGCCCACCGAGCACCCGTTCGCTAACGCCGGATACCCGGTGCGTGGGGTCGACGAGACCCTCGAACATGTAGCGGCCGGACGCGGTATCTCCTTCCTGGCCCGCTCGGCGTCCGTGTTCTACTCGCATCCCGACATCGCCTACGTGCCCATCCCGGACCTGGCGCCCGACCACGTGCATCTCGCGGCAGCGGCAACGCACACCTCACCACTCGTGGACGACTTCATCACCGCGGCTCACTCGACGGCCGAGATCACGGCAGAATGCGGCAACTACGAAATGTGGCAGCTCGGGGGCGATGCCCTCGCACGGCACGCGTAAGCGGATACTGGAGACTGCCGCCGGAATCGAGTCTCCGACCCCCGCACACGCCCCGTCGTCACGACGCCGTGCGTCCAGGCGCCGCCAGGAAGGGCCGATGCCTACCCGGCTACTGGTCGCCGAAGGGGAACGTCATCCAGGTCACAACCTGGATCAGTCACCAGATTCGGCGGCCGGTCAGCCGCCTACGCCTCGGTTTAGCGCCGGTCCTGAGCAAGGGCGACTCCCTCAGCCCTGATACGGGCGCGATCACGCGCACCTACCTGTGGGCTCCGGGCCGGGCGACTCCGTGAACGTGCTATCTCAGCGACGCGAAGGGGAGTTGGACGGCCTCAAGTACGCCGATCTCCTGTACGACCTGCCCATGGAAAGGGCAACGTACCGGGTCCGGTCAGACGGTGAAGTGCTCGACCGGCTCGACCTGATGGTGGACTTCATTCCCCTCGTTCAGGTCACCAAAAAGCCTCCGATGAGCACACCCACCGCGCCAAGGTCGATATGACGGTCGGCGCGCAGTGCGGCGATCGTGGTGGTGCCGGAGGGTGGCCCGGGGGCCGCCGTCTCATTAACGGTACGATCGCCGCACCCGTCGCCATCATCACCGAGGAGTGGTCGAGGCATCTTGGGAGAATCCCCTCAGACGCCCGGTCATCGGCGGCGGTGTCATCGGGAAGAGACCGAGGATTCGTGCCGGTCGGGGATGCCGTCCGCCCTCCGCGTCGACGCCTATCCGTTGAGTGCGGGGATGACACGCTGTCCGTACGCGTCGATGGCGGCCTCCCGCGCATCGTGCATGGCGTACACGGCGAACTGGTCGACGCCGAGGTCGCGCAGCGCCCGCAGCTTCTCGATGTGGGCCTCGGCCGGTCCCAGCAGGCAGAAGCGGTCGACGATCTCGTCGGGGACGAAACCGGCGTCCGGGTTCCCGCTGCGGCCGTGGTGGCTGTAGTCATAGCCCTGTCGGGACTTGATGTACTCGGTCAGCTCCTCGGGGACCATCGAGGAGTGTTCGCCGTAGCGTGAGACCAGGTCGGCGACGTGGTTGCCGACCATCCCGCCGAACCAGCGGCACTGCTCGCGCGCGTGCGCGAGGTCGTCGCCCACGTAGGCGGGGGCCGCCACGCAGATGGTGATCGCGTCCGGGTCACGGCCCGCGTCGGCGGCCGCCGTGCGGACGGCCTTGATCATCCATTCCGTGAGGAACGGGTCGGCGAGCTGGAGGATGAAGCCGTCGGCCTTCCGCCCGGCCAGGGCCAGCGCCTTGGGACCGTACGCCGCCATCCACACCGGCAGTTTCCCCTCGCGCACCCAGGGCAGCCGCACCGGCCGGCCGTCGATCAGCGCCTCCCGGCCCTCGCCGAGGTCGCGGATGGTGTCGATGGCCTCGCCCAGGGTCGCCAGAGTGTTGGGCCGTCGCCCCACCACCCGCATCGCCGAGTCCCCGCGGCCGATCCCGCACACCGTGCGGTTGCCGTACATGTCGTTGAGCGTGGCGAAGGTGGAGGCGGTGACCTCCCATGTCCTGGTGGACGGGTTGGTGACCATCGGGCCCACCACCAGGTCGGTGGTGTGTTCCAGGATCCGGCTGTAGATGACGAAGGGTTCCTGCCAGAGCACGGCCGAGTCGAAGGTCCAGCCGTACCGGAAGCCGTTGCGCTCCGCGCGCCGCATGAGGTCGACCACCGCGGAGGCGGGCGGATCGGTCTGGAGAACGAGTCCGAAGTCCATGGCGTGAGACGCTCCCTAACTCGGATGAGGTGCTGAACTCGGGTGGGATGCGAGGAAGGTGCTGAACTCGGTACGGAAATCAGTCGAGGTACTGGCAGGTCGAGCGCGGGGTGTACTGGCCGTGCCCGGCACTGCCCTTGAACTCCCGCTCCTCCAGCACGACTTCGCCCCGCGAGAGCACCGTCTCCACCCGGCCGGTGATCCGCTTGCCCTCGTAGGCGGAATAGTCCACGGCCATGTGGTGCGTCCGTGCCGAGACGGTCTGCTCCGCGTGCGGGTCGTAGATGACGATGTCGGCGTCGGCGCCCGGCGCGATGGTGCCCTTGCGCGGGTAGAGGCCGAACATCCTGGCCGGGGAGGCGCAGGCGATGTCGATCCAGCGACGGCGGCTCAACTTCCCCTCGACCACGGCCTGGTGGAGCAGATCCATCCGGTTCTCCACCCCGGGCAGCCCGTTGGGGATCTTCGAGAAGTCGCCGCGGCCCATCTCCTTCTGTCCCGTGAAGCAGAACGGGCAGTGATCGGTGGACACCACCTGGAGGTCGTTGGTGCGCAGCCCCCGCCAGAGCGCCGCCTGGTGTTCGCGGGGACGCAGCGGGGTGGAGCAGACGTACTTGGCGCCCTCGAACTCCGGCTCGGCGAGGTTGTCGGTGGAGAGGAACAGGTACTGCGGACAGGTCTCGCCGAAGACCGGCAGCCCCTTGTCCCGGGCCGCCGCCAGCTCCGCGAGCGCCTCCTCCGCGGAGACGTGGACGACGTACAGCGGCGCGTCCGCGACCCGCGCGAGCTGGATCGCGCGGTGGGTGGCCTCGGCCTCCAGCAGGACCTTGCGCACCTCGCCGTGATGGCGGGGGTCGGTGCGTCCCTCGGCCAGGGCCTGTTCGACGAGGACGTCGATCGCGATGCCGTTCTCGGCGTGCATCATGATCAGCCCACCGTTGGACGAGGCGCGCTGCATGGCCCGCAGGATCTTGCCGTCGTCGCTGTAGAAGACGCCCGGGTAGGCCATGAACAGCTTGAAGGAGGTGACGCCCTCCTGGACGAGGAGGTCCATCTCCTTGAGGGAGGTCTCGTTGACGTCCGCCATGATCATGTGGAACGCGTAGTCGATGGCGCACTTGCCGTCGGCCTTCGCGAACCAGGTGTCCAGCCCCTGGCGCAGCGAGCCGCCCGGGGTCTGGATCGCGAAGTCGACGATGGTGGTCGTACCGCCCCAGGCGGCCGCCCGCGTGCCGGTCTCGAAGGTGTCGGCGGCGAAGGTGCCGCCGAAGGGCATCTCCATGTGGGTGTGCGCGTCGACGCCGCCGGGGATGACGTACTTCCCGGTGGCGTCGACGGTACGGCCGGCGGTCCAGCCCTCGGCCGTGCCGGAGCCGTGCGCGGCGAGCGCGACGATTCGGCCGTCCTCGATCAGGACGTCGGCGTGGATCTCGTCGGACGCGGTGATGACGAGACCGCCGCGGATCAGGGTACGGGTACTGCTCATGCGGGTGACGCTCCCTTTCGTACGGACGGACGGAGCGGACGGGCGGGGCGGACGGGCGGGGCGGACGGGGCGGCGCGGCGCGGGGCGGACGGGCGGGGCGGGGCGGCGCGGCCGAGAATCCAGCCCGGCATGATCCGAACGAGAGGCCCTAGGCGCTTCTCAGGGCCAGTTCGAGGATCTCCGCGCCCTCTTCCGCCTCCGCGACGGTCAGCGAGAGCGGGGGCGCGATGCGCAGCACGCTGGTGTGGTGGCCGCCGCCCTTGCCGATCAGCAGCCCGCCCTCACGGGCCGCCTCCAGGACCGCCGCCGCCGTCTCCGGCGCCGCCTCGGTCGTACCTGGCCTGGTCAGCTCGATGCCGATCATCAGCCCCCGGCCGCGCACCTGCCGTACGGAGTCGGCGCGGGCGCCGATGGCGCGCAGCCGCTCGATCAGCAGTCCGCCGACGCGGCGGGCGTTGCCCTGGAGGTCGTGCTCCAGCAGGTACGAGAGGTTGGCCAGCCCGGCGGCCATGGTGACGGGGCTGCCGCCGAAGGTCGAGATGGAGTTGGCGTCCAGGCAGTTCATGATCTCGGGGCGGGCGACGACGCCGCCGATCGACATACCGTTGCCGATGCCCTTGGCGAAGGTGAGGATGTCGGGCGGGCCGTTCTCGCCGTGTGCCTGCCAGCCCCAGAAGTGCTCGCCCGTGCGGCCCCAGCCGGTCTGCACCTCGTCGCTGATCCACAGGACGCCGTGCCGGTCGAGGACCTCGCGGAACGCGGCGTACAGCCCGTCGGGCGGGGCGGTGAAGCCGCCGACGCCCTGGACGGGTTCGGCGATCAGCGCGGCGGGGGTACGGACATGGCCGAGCAGGTCCTCCAGGTCGGCGACGCACGCCTCGGTGAACCGCTCGTCGGTGAGCCCCGCGTAGGGTCCCCGGTCGCGGACACCACCGTGCACGTACAGCGTCTGGAGCGGGGAGAGGGACGTCGGTGACCAGCTCCGGTTGCCGGTGACGGAGACGGTGGAGAAGGACCGGCCGTGGTAGCTGTTGCGCATGGCGAGGATCTGGTTCGAGCCCCGGTACGCGGTGGCGAGCATCAGCGCCGTGTCGTTGGCCTCGGTGCCCGAGGTGGTGAAGAAGACGCGGGCGTCGGGGATGCCGGACAGACCGGCGACGCGCTCGGCGAGTTCGACCATCGGGCGGTTGAGGTAGAGCGTGGAGGAGTGGATGATCCGCCCGGCCTGCTCGCTGACCGCCTTGGTGACCTCGGGCAGCGCGTGCGCGGTCATGGTGGTGAGGATGCCGCCGAAGAAGTCGAGGTAGCGGTTGCCCTCGGCGTCCCAGACGTGGCGGCCCTCGCCGTGGGTGATCTCGATGGGGTCCTGGTAGTAGAGCGCCAGCCAGTCGGGCAGGACGGCGCGGTGCCGGTCGAACAGCTCCGTCACGGCCGCACCAGCCCCTCGTACGCGTCGGGGCGGCGGTCCCGGTAGAACGCCCACTGCTGCCGCACCTCGTCGATCAGCCCGAAGTCCAGGTCGCGGACGACGAGTTCCTCCGCCTTGTCGCTCGCCGTCTCCCCGACGAACTGTCCGCGCGGGTCGACGAAGTAGCTCGTGCCGTAGAAGTCGTTGTCGCCGTACTCCTCCTGGCCGACGCGGTTGATCGCGGCGACGAAGTACTCGTTGGCGACGGCGGCGGCGGGCTGTTCGAGCTGCCAGAGGTAGCTGGAGAGGCCGCGCGAGGTGGCGGAGGGGTTGTAGACGATCTGGGCGCCGTTCAGGCCGAGCTGGCGCCAGCCCTCGGGGAAGTGCCGGTCGTAGCAGATGTAGACGCCGACCTTGCCGACGGCGGTGTCGAAGACGGGCCAGCCCGCGTTGCCCGGCTTGAAGTAGTACTTCTCCCAGAAGCCTTTGACCTGCGGGATGTGGTGTTTGCGGTACTTGCCGAGGTACGAGCCGTCGGCGTCGATGACCGCCGCGGTGTTGTAGTAGAAGCCGGACTGCTCGATCTCGAAGACCGGCACGACGATCACCATGCCGGTCTCCCGGGCGAGATCCCGCATCCGGGTCACGGTCGGTCCGTCCGGGACCGGTTCCGCCCACCGGTAGTGCTCGGGCTCCTGCACCTGGCAGAAGTAGGGCGCGTTGAAGACTTCCTGGAAGCCGATGATCTTCGCGCCCTGCCGGGCCGCCTCGCGGGCGTGCTCCTCATGTTTCGCGATCATGGATTCGGTGTCGCCCGTCCAGGTCGCCTGGACAAGTGCGGCGCGTACGACTGAGGCCACGAGCTGCTCCTTCGGCGGATGCGTCGGCGGATGCGTCGGTGCGCTCTACGCACGTAGATTCGATGCGTAGGAGGAGAACGTAAGCCCCGTCCCACACGGGGGCAAGACCATCGTCGTTAACCCGCAGAGTCGATCAAGTTTCACACCCGAGCGGTCGACATCGGGCGGTTCAGGCCAGAATGGGGTACGCGCCGGGGTCAGACGTGCCCGATCCCCGCCACGCGCAGCGCGTGGACGAGGTCGCGCTCCCTGGCGACCGAGACCGTACGGGCCGCCTCGATCAGCTGCGGTACGAGCCGGCCGGGATCCGGGGCGGCGACCAGCGCCGCGTCCTCGGGCGCGCGGGCCTGTACGAAGGCGGTGAGCAGCGCCCGCGCCTCCTGCTCCCGGCCCGCGTCGCCGAGCGCGAGAACGGCGTCGCTGATCTCGCCGGCGGGCCGGGAGACGCCCTGGCGCAGCAGTTGGTGGCAGTCGTCGTCGCGGCCCGCCAGGGCGAGCGCTCCGGCCGCCGCCGCGAGCCGCGCGGGCGGCAGGAAGGCGGCCTCCCAGAGCAGTTCGGCCCAGTCGGCGCCGAGCCCGGCGCGGTGCAGTTCGGCTGCGAGCTGCGGCAGTTGGCCGGGCGGGCGCCCGGCGGCCTCGCACAGGACGACATGGGCCTCGCCGCTGCGCCCCTCGGCGCGCAGCCGGATCAGCCGCTCGACGGTCTCCGCGGCGGCGCGCCGGTCCTCCGGGGTGAGCGCGGGCGGCGTCGGGCCGACGGGCCTGGCCTCGGGCACCCCGCCGAAGCGGGCGCCGCGCGGGGTGGCGGGGGCGCCGGGCGGGGGCGCGAGCGGCACGGGAGCGGGCCCGGCCGGTTCGCTCTCCTCGACCTCGATCCCGGCGAAGCGGGCGCCGCGCGGCTTGCGTTGGGTGGCGGGCCGCTTCTCCTTGCGCGTCTTCTTCCCGCCGCGGCCGTCCGGCCGCTTCCCGCCCGTGCCGTCCTGGTCGACCCGGTCGCCCCCGCCGCCCGTGCCGCCCTCGCCGCCCCGGCCGGACGGCGAGGCCGCGTCGGCCGGGCCGCCCCGGCCCGCCGCGCCCGTCGGCTCTCCGTCCTCGGGGCCAGGCTCCGCGGGGCCAGGTTCCGCGGAAGCAGGCTCCGCGGAAGCAGGCTCCGCGCGGCCCGGTTCCGCGCGGAACCAGCCACCCGGGGCGGGCGGGCGCGGCGGCGCGGCGGAGCCGGGCGCCGTCAGGGCGGAGAGCCTGGTGCGGAGTTCGGCGCAGCGCGCGGTGGCGCGCGCGTGGTCGTCACGGACCCAGGCCAGGTCGTGGCCGAGCCGCTCCCCCTGGGACGAGTCCCGCGGCAGGCCGCGGAGCAGCCGCGCCAGCTCGTCGGCGCGGCCCGCCGCGTACGTCTGCTCACGGAGCATCAGCCGCAGCCGCTCCGCCAGCGCCTCGGCGCCGCCGGGGAGCCGGTCGTACGCGGCGGCGGACGCGGCGTGCAGCCGCCGGGCGCGCTCGCTCTCCCGCGCCACCAGCCGCTGGTCGTGCCCGGCCGCGAAGTCCTGGAGCAGCGAGTCGACCACGTCCCAGGGCGGCACCTGGGCCCCGTCGAAGCAGGCGCGCAGCCCTTCCGGGTCCCGGTGTCCGAAGACCCCGTACCAGCCGGCCGACGGGTCGAGCCGCGCCGCCAGGCCCTGTAAGTACTGTGCGAAGTTCCCGATTTCCGCCGGGAGTTGATGCACCGTCATCGCTGCCCGCCCCTGCGAGTCCGTCGCCGGAGGGAACACCCTTCGGCCCCCGGGCATTTCACCCCAGGCGTGTTACGGGGCCGCTACGGACAGTTTTCCGGCAGGGGGCGGAGGGCTCACCCGGCGTCGGCGCCGAGCGTCACCGCGATCCCGGTGTGCGGGCGCTTGCCGCGCCGTACGACCATGGCGGGCCAGTCGGTCAGCCAGAACTGCCAGGTGTACTTCGCGGCCAGCAGGGTGCGCGCCTTGGCGAGCCCCGCCCCGTCGAGGAGGCGGGCCGTCCCTTCGGCGCTCGCGGCTCCCGGCGCGATCCGGCCGCGCACGTCGCAGGCGGCCACCAGCACCTTGCCGTTGTTGCGGATCCGCTTGACCTTCCAGGAGTCGGAGCGGGTCCAGATGTACAGTTCGCCGCCCTCCACCGCGTGCCAGACGGGCGTCGCGACGCCCGTTCCGTCCTTGCGGTAGGTGGTGAGGCTCAGATAGCGGCTGCGGGTGAGTTCGTCGAGGGTCGTCGTCACCTACCGAACTCTATGCGCCGCGCGGGCCGACCGGCCCCTCAGACCGGCACCAACGCGCAGGAGGCCGCGATCTCGTCCATCGACAGACCGAGCGCGCCCGCCAGCGCCGCCACCGTGAAGAAGGCGGGGGTCGGGGCACGACCGGTCTCGATCTTGCGGAGGGTCTCGGCGGAGATTCCGGCGGCGGCCGCGATCTCCACCATGCTGCGCGAGCCGCGCGCCTCACGCAGGAGTCCGCCGAGCCGCTCACCGCGCTCGCGCTCTCGGGGGGTGAGGGGGTTTCGTACCATGCCGTCATTGTAATACCGGCGCCGGGCATTCCGGCTCCCCCCGTCCATCGGTATGGTTATCGGGATGGTGGAGATCAAGACCGACGCGTCCCTGGAGGCGATGCGCGCCGCCGGCCGGGTCGTCGCGCGGACGCTGGCGACGGTGCGCGAGGAGGCCGCCGCGGGCGTCTCCCTGCGCTCGCTCGACGAGACCGCGCGGAGTGTGCTGCGCGAGGCCGGAGCGGGCTCGCCCTTCCTCGGCTATCACCCCTCCTGGGCTCCCACGCCCTACCCCGCCGTCATCTGCGCCTCCGTGAACGATGTGATCGTGCACGGCGTCCCGGGCCCCTACCGGCTGCACGACGGCGACCTCGTCTCCATCGACTGCGGCGCGGTGCTCGGCGGCTGGGTCGGGGACTCGGCGATCAGCTTCACGGTGGGCCGCGCCCGCCCCGACGACCTGCGGCTGATCGACACGGCGGACCGGGCGCTGGCGGCGGGCATCGCGGCGGCCGTCGTCGGCAACCGCGTCGGCGACATCGCGCACGCGGTCGGCCGGGTCTGCCGGGCGGCGGGGTACGGCATCCCCCACGGCTTCGGCGGCCACGGCGTGGGACGCCGGATGCACGAGGACCCCGGGGTGCCCAACGAGGGGCGCGCCGGGCGCGGCGTGCTGCTGCGCCACGGGATGGTGCTGGCGATCGAGCCGATGCTGACGGGCAGCGGTACGGACCGGCACTTCACGGCGCGCGACGGCTGGACGGTGCGCACGCTGGACGCCAGCCGCGCGGCCCACGCGGAGCACACCGTGGCGATCACCGACGGCGGACCGCGCGTCCTGACGGCGCTCTGACTGCGGACACCCGGACGACTGGACGGCTGGAAGCCCTCCGCCTTGGACGCCCGGACGCCTTCCCCCCGGACGCCCGGCCCCCTGGAAGCCCTCCGCCCGGACCCCGGAAGCCCGCCCCCCGGAAGTACGGCCGGTACGGACCGTCCGGGCCCGCGTCACGGGCGGCTCCCGCCCCGGGGAGCCGCCCGTGACGCGCGGGCGCGGGCGCGGGCGCGGGCGCTGCCGCCTCTACTGCTTCCCGGCCGGCCGTACGACCATGGCCGAGCCGCCGCCCCTGCGTTCGCGCTCCGCTGCGGCGAGCCATCGCCCGTCGGGCAGGCGCTGCACGCCGGTCGCCGCGCCGATCTCCGGGTTCTGGGTGAAGACGTGCCCCAGCGCCTCCAGTTGACGGCGCACCGGGCTGTTCCACAGCCCCGGCTCCAGCTCGGTCGCCGCCGCGTTGCGCTGGCTGGCACGCGGGGCGGCGATCGCGTCGACCAGCGGGAGCCCCCGGTCGAGACGGCCCGTCAGGGTCTGCAGCACGGTGGTGATGATGGTCGCCCCGCCGGGCGAGCCGACGGCCAGCACCGGCCGGTCGTGCCGGTCGAGCACGATCGTCGGCGAGATGGACGAGCGCGGGCGCTTGCCGGGCCCCGGCAGGTTCGGGTCGTGGACCGCGGGGTTCGCCGGGGCGAAGGAGAAGTCGGTCAGCTCGTTGTTGAGCAGGAAGCCCCGGCCTGGCACGGTGATGGCGCTGCCGCCCGTCGACTCGATGGTCAGGGTGTACGCGACGACGTTGCCCCACTTGTCGGCGGCCGTGAGGTGGGTGGTGTTCTCGCCCTCGAAGGTGGTCGGCGCGGCCGTGCCGCCCCGGTCGCACGGCGTGGGCCTGCTCGGATCGCCGGGCGCCAGGGGGCTCTTGAGGACGGCGTCGTCCTTGATCAGGCAGGCGCGCGAGTCCGCGAACCGCTGGGAGAGCAGGCCCTTGGTCGGTACGTCCTCGAAGGCCGGGTCGCCGACCCAGCGGCCCCGGTCGGCGAAGGCGATCCGGCTCGCCTCGATGAAGCGGTGCAGGTATCCGGCCCGGCTCGCCTTCGAAAGGTCGGTGCGCTCAAGGATGTTGAGGGCCTCGCCGACGCTCGTACCGCCCGAGGACGAGGGCGCCATGCCGTACACGTCGAGCCCCCGGTAGGAGACCTTGGTCGGCGCGCGACGCTTCGTCCGGTACGCCGCGAGGTCCCGCTCGGTCAGGTCGCCCGGCCGCGCGACACGGTCGGCCGCCGGATCGACGGGCGGCTTGCGCACCGTACGTACGATGTCGCGGCCCAGCTCGCCCCGGTAGAGCACGCCGGTGCCCTTGCGGCCCAACTCGGCGTAGGTGCGGGCCAGATCGGGGTTCTTGAAGACCGATCCGACGACCGGCAGCCGACCGCCCGGCAGAAAGAGCCGCGCGGTGGCGGGGAAGTCCGCGAACCGCTCCTGGTTGGACTGGGTCTGGGAGCGGAAGGTCGCGTCGACGGTGAAGCCGTTCTTCGCCAGCCGCTCGGCGGGCGCCAGGACCTCGCCCAGGGACCGGCTGCCCCAGGCGCCGAGGGCGGTGTCCCAGGTGGCGGCGGTGCCGGGCGTGCCGATGCCGAGGCCGCTGGTGACGGCGTCGGCGAACGGGATCGGGGCGCCGTTCTCCAGGAACAGGGAGCTGTCGGCGGACTTCGGGGCGGTCTCGCGGCCGTCGATGGTGTGCACCGTACGGGACTTGGCGTCGTAGTAGACGAAGTAGCCGCCCCCGCCGATCCCGGCCGAGTACGGCTCGGTGACGCCGAGGGCGGCGGCGGTGGCGACGGCCGCGTCGACGGCGTTGCCGCCGCGCCTGAGCACCTCGATGCCGGCGGCCGAGGCGTCGGCGTCGACGCTCGCGACCGCTCCCCCGTACCCCGCCGCGACCGGCGTCTTGGTGACGGGCGGTTTCGCCGGGGAGCCGACGGCGGCCGGTGGGGGCGGCGCCGCCCCGACCGACAGCAGGGCGGCGGCCAGGGCCACCAGCGAGACATTCCGCGCAGCGGAGCGACGCATCCGTACCTCCAGTCAGGAACAGTGCGCGCAGCCTAACTTCAGGGTGCCCGCCGCGTCAGGACCGTCTCCGCGACGCGAGAGGGCCCCCGCCGTCGCGGGGCGGCCGATACCATGCGCGCCCATGACTGACGACATACGCGATATCGTGCTCGGCGTGGTCGCCGCGGGCCTGAGCGCCACGCTGGGCTGGCTGGCCCGTACCTACCTCTGGCGACGCGGACTGCGCAGGAAACAGGCGTTCTTCGGACTGCCCGGCCACTCGGAGTGTCTGCTCGTCGTCAATCGCGAGGCGGGCGGCGACGGGGCGGTCCACCGTTACGACGTCTTCGCCCTGCTGGAGCTGTCGGCGCTGATCAAGGACTGCGGGGCGCACGCCGAGATCGTCCAGCACGACACGGCGCGGCGCGGATTCGGGGAGCGAACCGAGTTCTGCGTGGGCGGCCCCGCGTCGAATCGCCGGATGGCGGCGCACCTGTCGTCCCTGCTGCCCGGGATCAGGATGAACACGGAGCCCGAGCCGAAGGCGGAGCGCGGCGCGCTGCGGATCGGCACCGAGTACTACCGCGTGGAGCCCGGGGTGACCGAGTACGTGCTGCTGGCGCGGCTGACGGCCGGGGAGGAGGCGCGGCCGGTGTTCCTCTTCTGCGGGCAGCGGGCGATCACCAACCAGGCCGCCTCGCGCTATCTGGCCCGCCACCACGAGAAGCTGGCGCGCAAGCACGGGGACAAGTCGTTCTGTCTGCTGCTGAAGGTCGTGAACTCGCAGGCGTACGGGCCCGATGTGGTGGAGCTGGTCGCGGAGGTGACCCGTACGGCGCTCGCGCCGGTCCCGGAGCCCGAGCCGTCGGCGAGTTGAACCCGGGCACGGCCCGACCGGCGCGCAGCTGACCTTCTCCCCTGCGGAGGGGAAGTGATCTCCGGCCGCGAGCCGGGCGGGCCCCTGCCCTGTGCTACTGCGCGCCCGGCAGCAGCGTCCCCGGGGAGGCCGGGGCGACACCCGCTCCACCGGTTCTGGGATTGCGCCGCTGACGCCTGGCCAGCCAGTGGGCGAACCAGGAGAGCAGCATGCACATCCCGATGTAGATCGGCGAAATCACCATCACCACGGGGATGAACGGCAAATCGTAGTCGAGATTGGAGGCGATGAGCTTTCCGGCATGGAGGAACTCCTCATAGGTGATCAGATATCCCAGCGATGTGTCCTTGAGAGCGACCACCAGCTGGCTGATGATCGTGGGCAGCATGGCGCGGACCGCCTGCGGCACCAGCACGTACGACATGACCTGCGTCTTGCGCATGCCGAGGGCGTACGCGGCCTCCCGCTGACCGCGCTCCACCGAGTTCACTCCGGTGCGCAGCACCTCGGCGAGCACGGAGCCGTTGTAGAGCGTGAGTCCCGCCACCAGCGCGGGCAGGGCCTGCACCTTGAGCGCGACGAAGATGAAGAAGATCATCACCAGTACGGGCATGGCGCGGAAGAACTCGACCAGGGCGGTGGCGATCCAGCGCACCGGCCGGTGCGCGGAGAGCCGGCCCGTGGCGAGCAGCGCGCCGAGCGCGAGCGAGAGCACCGCGGCGAGCGCGAACGCCTTGAGGGTGTTGGCGAGGCCGCGCAGCAGCAGGTCCTGGATCCCCCGGTACGCGAAGGGGCTCCACTTCGTGGCGGTGAACTGGTCGGTGTCGAAGAGCAGGTACAGCAGCCAGCCGACGAGCCCGGCGATCACGGCCGTCGCCGCGACGCCGTAGAGGCGGTGGCGGCGGCGGGTCCTGGGGCCCGGGATGTCGTACAGGGCGGTCGGCCCGTCGATGACGGTGGCACGGCTCATCGGGCGGTCCCCCAGCGCTTCTCCATGACCGTGAACAGCGCGCTGATGGACAGCGTGATGATCAGGTATCCGACGGCGATCCAGACGAAGGTCCAGATGATGCTGTAGCCCATTTCGCTCAGGCTCTTGTAGGTGCCGAGCAGCTCGGTGACGCTGAACGCGCCGGCGATCGCCGAGTTCTTGGCGAGGGCGATCAGGGTGGAGCCGATGGGCGGGATCACCGTACGGAACGCCTGCGGCAGCACCACCGCGCCCAGCGTCCGGCCGAAGCCCATGCCGAGGCTGCGGGCCGCCTCGCCCTGGCCGGTGGGCACGGTGTTGATGCCGGAGCGCAGCACCTCGCAGATGAACGCGGAGGTGTAGCAGCCGAGCGCGAGCACCGCGAACAGCTGGAAGGGCAGGACGAGGCCGAAGCGTGGCAGTCCGAGGACGACCGCGAAGAACAGCAGGGTGAGCGGGGTGTTGCGCAGTACGGTGACCCATACGGTGCCCAGCGCGCGCAGCGAGCGGACCGGCGCGACGCGGAAGGACGCCATGACGAAGCCGAGCGCCAGCGCGAGCAGGGAGGCGTAGAGGGTCAGCTCGACGGTGCCGAGGAAGCCCTCTCCGTAGAGGGAGAAGTTCTTGGTGAGTACGTCCATGGCGCCTGCCTCAGCTCGCCGGGTAGCGGTCGATGGGCGGGGGCGGGGTGGCTCTGCGTCCGGAGAGGCCGAGGGTGGCGTCGTACGCCTTCTGCCAGTCACCGTTGCGCTCGTGGACGGCGAGGGCGTCGTCGAGCGCGAGCCGCAGCGCGTTGTCGCGCCGGGGGACGCCGATGCCGTACGGCTCCTCGGAGAACGGCTTGCCGACCACCTTCAGCTCCTGCGGCACCTTGGCCGCGTAGCCCTGGAGGATGGTGTCGTCGGTGGTCACGGCGTCGACCTGATAGGTCAGCAGGTTGTCGACGCAGACGGAGTAGGCGTCGTAGCCGACGAGTTCGACCCGCGGGTAGTCCTGCCGCATCCGCTGGTACGGGGTGGATCCGGACGCCGAGCAGACGCGTTTGCCGTCGAGGTCGCGCGGCCCGTCGATGCCGTGCTCGTCGGTGCGCACCAGCAGGGACTGGCCCGCCATGTAGTAGGGGCCCGCGAAGCCGACGAGTTTCTTGCGGTTGTCGTTGATGGTGTACGTGCCGACGTAGTAGTCGATCTGCCCGTTCTGGAGGGCGGTTTCGCGGTTGGCGGAGGCGATGGTGCGGAACTCGACGGTCTTCGGGTCGAAGCCGAGCGAGGCCGACATCATCTTGGCGATCTCGATGTCGAAGCCGGAGTAGACGCCGGTGGCGGGGTCCTTCTCGCCCATGTACGGCTGGTCCTCCTTGGCTCCGACGACGAGATGGCCGCGGCGCTCGGCCTTCTTCCAGGTGGGTGAGTCGGGCAGGGTGAAGGACCGGTCCACCCGGTAGTGCGGCAGGGCGTCGGCCCGCGGGCCCTTCACGGGCGGGCTGCCCGCCTTGCCGCAGCCCGCGGCGGTGAGGGGCGCGAGCAGGGCCAGCAGCAGCGGGACCAGCGCCGTGAGGGTTCTGCTCCGGCGTCGCGGAGGTGTCATCGGCCGTGCCCCCGTCAGTGCTTGAGGATCTTGGAGAGGAAGTCCCTGGCCCGTTCGCTCGCCGGCGCGGTGAAGAACTCCTCCGGGGTGCGGTCCTCGACGATGCGGCCGTCGGCCATGAAGATCACGCGGTTGGCGGCGGACCGGGCGAAGCCCATCTCGTGGGTGACCACGACCATGGTCATCCCGTCGCGGGCGAGTTGCCGCATCACTTCGAGGACTTCGTTGATCATCTCGGGGTCGAGGGCCGAGGTCGGCTCGTCGAAGAGCATGACCTTCGGGTCCATCGCCAGCGCGCGGGCGATCGCGACGCGCTGTTGCTGACCGCCGGAGAGCTGGGCGGGCAGTTTGGCGGCCTGGTCGGCGAGGCCCACCCGGTCGAGCAGTTCGCGGGAGCGCCGGTCGGCGTCCGCCTTCTTGAGTCCGCGGACCTTGATCGGGGCGAGCGAGACGTTGTCCAGTACGGTCCGGTGCGCGAAGAGGTTGAACGAC
>NZ_QQNA01000118.1:168-21560 GCF_003346515.1 Streptomyces corynorhini | reverse complement strand
TCGCCCCGGGCGAGGAGGGCGGCTTCTGGCGGCCCCAGCCGGTCCTCGCGGAGCTGCCGGACGACGATCCGGCGGTACGGGAGGAGGTGTTCGGGCCCCTTCTCACGGTGCAGGCCGCCTCGACGCTCTCGGCGGCCTGCACCGTGAGAAGGGGCCCGAACACCTCCTCCCGTACCGCCGGATCGTCGTCCGGCAGCTCCGCGAGGACCGTCGTGGGCCGCCAGAAGCCGCCCTCCTCGCCCGGGGCGATCTCCGTCTCGCCGCTCACCGTCACCTTCGCGGCGGAGGAGGCCACGATCCGGTCGTAACGAGCGGCCTGGTCGGCGTTGTTGAGCGGCCCGAAGTCACGGCCCGCACGGCGTTCGCGCAGGGCGGCGGTGAGCAGGGACAGCGCCGACTCGTAGTTGGCGCGGAGCGTGATGACCCGCGCCGGGACGGCGCAGCTCTGGCCCGCGTTGTACGTGGTCGCCGCCGCCAGCTCCGCCCAGGTGTCGTCGGGGGCGTCCGGCAGGACGAGGACGGGGCTGTTGCCGCCCAGTTCCAGGCTGACGCGCCGGGTCCCCGCCCGTGCCGCCACCTCGGCCCCGGCCATCGCGCTGCCGGTGAAGGCGATCATGTCGACGTCGCCCGCGACCAGCAGCCGACCGGTGTCGCGGTCGCCGGGGAGCACCCGCAGGACGCCTTCGCCCAGCGCCTCCCGCGCGTGCTCGGCAAGCAGTTCCAGCGCGTCGGGGGTGGTCTCGGCGGGCTTGGCGACCACCGTGTTTCCGGCGGCGAGGGCGGGGGCGCAGCGCCACGCGGCCATCATCAGCGGGTAGTTCCAGGGGACGACGACGCCGACGACGCCGAGGGGCTCCCAGCGCACCCAGCTCTCGTGACCCGCGACGAGGGTGCCCGCCGCCGGGGCGGTCCTGGTGCGGGCGGCACCGGCGTAGAAGCGGAAGAGGTCGGCCAGCTGTTCCACCTCGCCCGCGGCCTCGTGCACCGGCTTTCCCGTACCGGCCCGCTCCCGTACGGCGTAGTCGTCGGCGTGCTCCTCGATCAGCGCGGCGAGCCGGTCGAGCCGCCGGGAGCGTTCCTTGGGCGTGAGCGCGCGCCAGCCGGGAAGGGCGCGGCGTGCGGCTCCGATCGCGGCGGTGACCTGCGGCTCGCGGGCCACGGAGCCGGTACCGCGCGGCTTTCCGGTGCGGGGGTCGATGAGCGGAAGGGTGTCCAAGAGGGGCCTCCAGGCGCCGGTGTACGGGGACTTGAGTGACGGGGGTTGAGTAAACGGGGGGCTTGAGTGACGGGGGTTGAGTGACGGGGGACTTGAGAGGCTTGAGGGTCCGGAGGTCCAGGGTGCCTCGGGATCCCCGGGGACCTGAGGAACCTGAGGAACCGCGACGACCTGAGGAACCGCGACGACCTAAGGGACCGGGAAGACCCGAGGGGACCTGGACGACCTGAGGGACCTGGACGAGATCTGGACGACCTGAGGAACCTGGACGAGATCGGGAGGACCGGGACGATCCCGAGAACCCGGGCTCAGCCGACGTCGTACGCCCGCAGCCACAGCTCCAGCGTGAGCACGAGCCAGAGCTTCCCGCCCTGCCGGGGCAGCAGCGCTCCCTCGCCGCGCATCCACGCCCGTACGGTGTCCTCCCGGAACAGCCCCCTGTCCCGTGCCTCCCGGCCCAGCAGCAGATCGCCCGCCAGCTCGCGCAGCGGCCCGCCGAGCCACTGCTGCACGGGTACGCGCATGCCGCTCTTGGGCCGGTCCACGACCGTGCCGGGCAGCAGGTCCCGTACGGCCTCCTTCAGGACCCACTTCTCGACCGCGCCGTTCAGTTTCCACCGGGGCGGGGTGGCGAAGGCGTGGTCCACCACCCGCCGGTCGAACAGCGGGGCGCGGCCCTGGACGGACTGCGAGGCGGTGAGCCGCTCGACCTTGGTGAGGATGTGGTGGGCGCCCTTGGTGCGCAGATTGCAGTGCAGCAGCTGGTTGAGCAGGTGGTCCATCCGGCCGTCCCGGGCGGCGGGGCGCAGGTACGGGGTGACGAAACGCTGCGGAGCGGGCAGCGGGGTGAGGGCTTCGAGCGCCTCGGGGGTGAGCAGATCGGGCAGGTCGGTGAAGCACTTGCGGTACGAGCGCAGATAGGCGCTCGCGCGCGCGTCCTCGGCGGGGCCGTGGGGAGACGCGCCTCCCGGTCCGTACAGCTCGTCTCGGTGCATCTCCTGGACGAGCATCGGCAGGTTCTTCGGCCCGCCGAAGACCGGGTCGCCGCCCTCCCCGTTGAGGACGACCCGCGGCCCGTCGCCCGCCACGGCCTCCGCGAGCATCAGGTTCGGCACGGTCAGCGGGTCGCCGACGGGGCTGTCCAGCAGCGCCGCCGCGTCCGCGAGCCGCGCGGCGACGGCCTCGCCGGACACGGTGAGGATCCGGTGGCGGGTGCGGCAGTGCGCGGCGACCAGCCCCGAGTAGCCCAGCTCGTTGGGGAGTTCGGCGCCGAAGCTGATCGAGTACGTGTGTACGGGATGGTCGTGCAGCTTGGCGGCGAGTGCGGTGACCAGGGAGCTGTCGACGCCGCCGGAGAGCAGCACGCCGACGGCCTCGCCCGCCGGAAGCCGCATCGCGGTCGCCTCCTCCAGCAGTTCGCGCAGCCGCAGCACGTACGGGGTGGGGGAGGCGTCGGTCTCCCGCAGCCGCTCGCACGGCTCCCAGTAGTGCTCCTCGGTCACGGTCCCGTCCGCCGCGAGCCGCAGGCATCTGCCCGGCAGCACCTCCCGTACCCCGCGCAGCAGGGTCTCCTCGCCGGGGAGGTAGGCGAAGGTCAGGAAGGAGCGCACGGCGGCCAGTTCGAGGCCGGTGGAGAGTGCGGGCCAGCGGCGCAGGGCGCGCAGGGAGGTGGCGGCGGCCCAACTGTCCTGCGTGCGCGCGTAGAAGAGGGTCCGGGCGCCCATATGGTCCCGTATCAGGGTCAGTTCGCCGGGGTCGGCGGGGCTGTCGCCCGGTTCGTGCACGGCCAGCGCGAACATCCCCTCCGCCGCGCGGATCCCGGCGGCGCCGAGCCGCACCCAGCAGCGCAGGAGCAGCTCGCCGTCCGGGCAGCCGGGCGGGGCGGGGGCACCGGCCGCGGCGAGGGCGGCGAGCAGTTGGGGCCTGTTGTGCAGGATGACCTCGCCGACGGCGGTACGGCCGCACGCGGTGAACGGGCCTTCCGCGTATCCCGGTTCGTCCTCGACCAGCGCCAGCCGTCCGGCGCCCGCGCCGGGCCGAACGGCCGCGCCCATGGACGCGAGGTGGGCGCGTGAGCGCTCAGCTGTCGGCGCCAGACAGACCGCGAACCGCGCCATGCCCGTCCCCTTTCCACTGCCTATCCAAAGTCGTCGTCGCTCCAGCCGCTGTCGTCGTCGGAATCCCAGTCGGCGCTGCCGTCACCACCACCGCCGCCATCACCGCCACCACCACCGTCTCCGCCACCGCCGTCACCACCGCCACCACCACCGTCACCGCCGGAGGCGTTCTGGCTCGCCTGCTGCTGGCGCAGCGCCTCCTCTTCCTCCGGAGTGAGGTGCGCGGGCGGGAGCTGCGCGGCGGTGAGCGCCAGCCCCGCGATGCCGAGCCCGGCCCCGAGCCCCAGTCCGCCCAGCACGGCGCCCACGCGCCCGCCGAACGAGGTCCGGTTGACGAGGACGGTCGCGCCGCCGTCCCAGACCGTACGGCCGTATCCGATGTCCCTGCCGTAGGTCACCCGCCCGTCGGCGTACCGCCGCTTGATGATCCGGTCGCCGAGCAGTTCGTCGGTGCCCGCGGCGCCCCGGTTGTCGTGCCAGTGCACGAGGGGGCCGCCGCCGTCGCGGCGCCGCCACTCCTCGCGGCCGTCCTCGTAGGCGCGGTGGACGCTGCCGTCGGCGAGGAGTTCATCTCGGTAGGGGGTTTCGCGTGGCCGGTTCATCGTCTCGTGTCCTTGTCTCGCCCGGCGAGTCGCTCATCGGGGGCCCTGTCGGGGTGCCCGTCGGAGTTCCCGTCGGGGTGCCCGACGGCCATGTCATGAATCCCGCCGTACGCAGAGCCCGCAGCCCGCTCCACCCGGAGTGGACGGGCGTTCTCGGCCCGCGCACCAGCCGCAGGACGGTACGCAGCAGCCTGGCCGGGGGTACGGACTCCACCTCGGCGAACCGTCCCGCCGCCAGCCACTCCCGCTCGCGGGGTTCGAGCGCGGCGGGCATCGGGTCGCCGTCCGGGGAGGAGGCGGGGCCCTTGCGCGCGTACAGACGCAGCGCCGCCGCGTGCCGGGGTACGAGGCCCATCGAGACGACCCGTACGCCGGGAACCCCCGTTCCGGTCGCTCCGCCCGGTCCGCTCAGCTCGTCCCGTACGCGCGCGGTGAGCGCGACACCCGGCGCGCTCGCGTCGTGCAGGACGTGCACGGTGGCGCCCTCGACCCGGCCGAGCCCGGCGGCGAGCCGGGGGTCGAGCGGCAGGTCGTCGGCGGCGAACACCGGGCAGGCGGCCTCCAGATGGACGTCGTTGGCGAGAAGCATGCGCGCCACGGAGCGGCTCTGGCAGATGAGCAGCCGGGGCAGGCCGTAGTCGTAGAGGTCGGGCTCGCGCGGTTCACCGGTCGCGGGACGGGGCGGCTTCGCGTCCGCCGGAACGCTGTCCAGCAGCCCGGGGACCGCCCCCCCCGGCCAGGTGAGGAAGCCGACGGCCTCGGCCTCGTGCCGCGCGGGGTCGGCCGCGGCGGTGACGCGTTCGACGACCTTGGTGACGACGGCGAGGAGCTTCACCGGCGGCACCCCGGCGAGCGAGCCGCTCCGCCCCTTGGCGAGCCAGGCCACTTCGGCGTCGGTCAGCTCACCGGCCGCGCGCACCTCGTGGAGCGCCGCGAGGACCTCGGGCTCCGGCTTGTCGCCGAGCAGCGGCAGCGCGCCGGGCGCGTTCATCACGGCGCGCGGCGGCAGGCCCGCGTCCACGACCCGGCGGCCGGGCAGCGCCGCGCGTACCAGCCCGGGGAGCCGGCAGCCGATCGGGTCGGCGTGGTGCAGGACGATGACAGGAGGCGTACCCGGTATCGCCTGCACGTCCCGTACATCGGGGACCAGGGCGAGCGTGTGGCGCTGGGGCACTCCGTTGGCGGCCAGGAAGGCGGCGATGGACCGGTCGGGGCAGAGCAGGACGGCCGCCGGGCGCTCGGGCCGGGGCAGGCCGCGCAGCGCGGAGTCGTCCACGACTCCGGCGGGGAGCGCGCCGTACACCGTTTGCCAGCGGCTCATCAGGACCGAGGTGAAGTAGCCGAACGCCAGCGCCTTCCGGCGGTTGCGGCGCCCGGCCGGCGCGACGACGAGCACGATGAGCACCGCCCAGAGGATGATCCCTCCGATCACCGTGGCGGTGGCTGCCTGTTCCCCGATGCTGAGCCCGAGGGCGATCAGCCCGCCACCGGCCATGGCGGCGAGGGCGGAGCACCCCAGGGTCCCCGCGAGGCTCTCTCCCCGCGCACGCGTGCTGCGGGTCACCGCGAACCAGAGCTGGCTGACGGAGACGCTCACCCGGCCTTCGTCGGAGATCTTCTTGACGAGGCGCCGGATGCGCACGTCGCTGAGCCGAAGGGTGTTGTCCTTCGGATCGAAGGCGTAGGGCCGGCCGCATTTCGAACAGCGCATGCCGGGGCGCTCCTTGCGGAGCAGGTTCTGTTCACAGTGCGGGCAGATCACCGGGGCGCCTCCAGCCTCGACGCGGCCCTCCGCAGCCGGGCCGCGAGCCGTTCCCGTACGGAGACGGCGCCGATGCCCCGTATCCGCTGGCGCCGCTCGATGTCGCGCAGCGAGGCGGCGAGCAGCCCGTAGTCGGTGGCCACGCGCTCGACGGTCCCGACGGCCGTACCGGGGACGGCGGGATCGCGCCGCGGCAGCACGTCGGTCGCCCGCCGCTCGGCCTCGTCGGCGGTGATGGCGTAGTCCTCGTGGTCGATGCCGAAGCCGGTGTTGGCGGCGAGGATGTGCAGCGGTTTCGCGCCCCGGTTGGCAAAGGAGTGCGGCATCATCTCGGGGATCCGGATCATCGCCCCGGGGAAGAGCCGCAGTTCGGTCACCCGCCCGCGAGGCGCGTCGTACAGCCCGCACGCGGCGTGCCCGAGGCTGAGCACGATGTGCTCACCGCCGTGCGCGTGCGGCGTGAACGCGCTGCGCGGCCCGACGACACCGAGCTTGAACGTGGCGTTGGACGGCCGCTCGGGCGAGGTGTGCGCGTCGCCGACGAGGTAGTGGGCGAACTGCCCGGCGTCGATGAACCGCAGAAAGTCCTCCCGAGGCCCCAGCTCCCGCGCCCCGTCCCGGTCGGCGAACAGCACCACCCCGTCGGGCCGCAGACTGAACACCTCTACGCCGTACGGCAGTTCCCGAGCGATCCGCTCCATCCCCCGCAACACGTCCCCCTCGCGTCCACCGATCACGACCACGATCGCATCGTAGGACCGCCACGGGAACACCCAGAGCGAACATGGTGAACGAGGACCGCACCCAGCATGAACACAGAGCGACCAGGCCGACGCGGCGCACCCCTCTCCCGCGCGTCGGCGCACAGGGCACGGGGAGGGGTGCGTCGGCGCGCACGGCTCGGACGCACGAACGGCGCTCCTCCGATTCCCTGACCCGGCGTTCTCGGACATCACGTCACGTCGATCAAGTGCGGGTGCTTGCGCGGACTCTCCCTTTACCGAGGGGCGCACCCTGGATCCACCCTGAAACCCAGCATTTCACTCACCTTCAGGCTGATCTCGTCGAGCAGCGCGTCTTCAACATTCGGAATGACGAATGAATTCCCATGAACACGCGAAATGAAATCATCAGGCAATGGCACATCGTACCGTTCTACGTAATGCGCCAGATCCCAACGCCACACCCATAGACCATCTGTCAATACTGATGATCCTCCGGCGATTCGATCAGTCCCACCCAGGACATCAGTAGTGAGCTCCATCACATCCAGGATCGGGTACCCGTTTCTCAGATACCCACCAAGCTGGGCACCGGCAGTTCCCCCGCCCCCCTGGATTTCCGGAGTGCCGATGTCTTCCAGATAGACCGACGGGCCGTTCAGTGGCTTCAACTGCTCATAGAAGCCTACAAACCTGATCATCACATCACTCCGTGTGAACCATTATTGAGGATCGGAAGAAACATTCTCCAGGATCCCTCGTTGGCGATTTGCGGCTGCTGCCCGGCACCGAGTCGCGGATTCGTTCCCACCATGTCTGTAGGCGCCCGGACCGCGACACGAAGCTCATCGGCCACCTGCTGAGCAATCCCCGACGATCCAGAATGACACACCAATAGCCGAACACATCCCCCACTATAATTGGGATTATTCGTCACGGCGTCGACAATCTGACCTCCGTTGACTCGATCTTGGCCGAGTTCCAAAAATCCGTCGCGCGACCCGTGTGCAACCACGTCGTGGTCACCAGCGTTGGCCACGTTATGAGAGTTTCTCACGCTTTTCGCATCGTCGCCGATGCGAGTGAACGACTTACCATGTGTGACCTTGGCGCCAGCCGGTATCGCACTGTCCATGTGATCGACACCCGAAACGCCCCCCTTGGCGGCGACCGCTTTGCCCCCTCTGCCGACCACCTTGGAGGCGACCGCCTTAACGCCCTTGGCCAGTACGCCGCCGACCGCTCCCCCGACCGCCCCGCTGACACCACCGATCAGCGCGCCCTTGCCGATGGCGGATCCGTAGCCGCCGATGCTCTTGTCGGCCGAGGAATCCATCGCGTTGCCGACAGCGGCCCCCGCCGCGCCGGCCAGTGCTCCGCAGCCCGCTCCCACGGCGACGGCTCCCACCCCGGCGGTGACCGCGCCCGCGCCGACCGCCACGGCGCCACAGGTGACGCCGACCGTGATTTCGACCGTGATGGTGATCATCTCTGTCTTGTGCTTCTTGAACCATCTCCCGCCCTTGCACCACACGTCGCAGGGCTCGGACTTGGCCACCGTGACGGTCTTGGTCTGGGTGTAGGTGACCGTGGTGCGGGCGCCCGCGGAAGTGGAAGTTCCACCGCCACCACCGCCACCGGCGTTACCTCCACCGCCGGTGTCCCCGGTCTTCTCCTTCTTCTTCGGACCGCCCCCGTAGTGCTGCGAGGGGTTCCCGGGCCCGTGACCGCAGATGTCCGCCGGGCAGAGTCCCGTCGGGTCGCTGCTGCTGATGGGGCTGTTGTTGCTGTACGCGTACCCGTTCATCTGGAGCGGGTCGGTGATGTCGACGACCGGGTCCGCCGTCAGGAAGCGGCCCGCAGCCTGGTCGTACTCGCGGGCCCCGAGATGAGTGAGGCCGGTGGCGGAGTCGTCGATGCCCGTGCCGAGATAGCCGCGCTTGTTCGGCCATGTGGTCGGCTTGGGGCCGCGGGTCTCGCCGAACGGCTTGAAGGCGCGGCGCGTGACCGTCTGGCCCGCGGTGAGGCCGACCGTCGTGTTGGCGGTGCCCACCTGGTCCGAGATGAGGACGTTGAGCTGGTGGCCCGTGGCCGCGCCGTTGGTCGTGGTGCGTACGACGGTGGGTGCGCCATCCTGGGCGTAGGCGCGGGAGGCGCGAGTGATCTTGCCGGTGGAGTCGGTCGTCAGCTCGGTCTCCCCCAGGTACAGGGTCGAGCCGGTGGGCGAGTTCTCCAGAAGGCGGTTGCCGTCGGCGTCGTAGACGTAGCGCGTCTGAACGCCGTCGTCGGTGATCGTTTCGAGCCGGTCCTCGGCGTTCCACACCAGTTTCTGCGTGGTCTTGGGGAGGTCGCGGACCGTGGTGTTGCCGACGTCGTCATTCGTGTAGACACTGCCCTGGCCCGCCGGCGTGGAGGTGACCGACGTGAGGGCATGCGGCTGGGCGTGGGTCTGTCCGGTAGCCGGGCGGCCGTAGCCGTACTTGAAGGTGACGTTCTTCGTGGCGTCGGCGGTGTTGTGTTCCGTCAGCGTGGCACGGTTGCCGAGCCAGTCGTACGTGAACGCCTGCCGGTAGGCGGTGGTACCGGTCGAGACCGTCGAGGCGAGCGGAGCCGCAGCGCCCAGCGAGGCGGTCAGTTTCGAGCTGGGGCTCGTGGTGTCCGTGGTCAGGGTGGGGGCTTCGGCGACCGGCCCGCCCGAAGTCTTGCCGTCCTTCTGGTAGCCCCAGTTGGTGCCGCCCGAGGAGCGGCAGCCGGTACCGCCCTGGTCCGGAGTGATGTTGGACGTCCAGGCGTGCACCAGTTCGCCCAGCGCGTCGTACGTGTAGCACTGGTTGTCCCAGGAGGTGCCAGCGGTGTCCGTGAGCCGGCGCGCGTTGGAGGAGATGTTCCCCGAGGCGTCGTACGAGTAGTAACTGTCGGAGACGCGGGGGTTTCCGATGCCGCCGTTCTCGCGGTCGGTGACTGTGCGCTGGAGGCTGCCGGAGTGCTGGTCGACGAAGTTGGTCGTCCACACGCGGGTCGGCTGGGCGCCGTTGGCGGTGCGCTGGACCTCTCCGTACGGGGAGTAGGTGACGTCCGAGGTGTACCAGTCGATGCCGGACGTGGACTCCGGGAGGCCGTCGTCGTCGTAACGCGTGACGACCTTTTCCTTCGCCAGACCGCCCTTGGCCGGGAGCGTGACCGACAGGGGCTTTCCTGTCGGCGTGTACGCGTAGGAGTAGGCGTACGTGCCGGACAGCCCGGTGGTCATCGAGTTGGCGGGGATGACCATCTCCCGGCCGGTCGGCCGGTAGTCGGTGTCGTAGCCGGTGATCCGGTTGGTGTACTCGGCGCCGGACGCGTCACGCCGGAGCGAGGACACGGGCAGGCCGACCGCGCCCGGGACACCGTCGTACGCGAACTCCTTGACCGGCTTGTTGTCGGCCGCGCCCTCACGGACCGCTTTGGTGCGGCCCAGGACGTCGTACTCGGTGTACAGGCTCTTGCCGAGCGCGTCCGTCGTCTTGATCTGGCGGTCGGCGTCGTCGTACTCGAAGGAGGTGGAGCCGCTGTCCGGGTCGGTCGACGCCGCGAGCCGCCCCCGCGCGTCGTAGGTGTACGTCCAGGCGTTGCCGGCCGGGTCGGTGGCCTTGGTCTGGTTCCCTCGGGCGTCGTACGTGTAGTTCGTCGTCCGGTAGCTCGCTACACCGTCCGCCGCGGTGTAGTGCCGTACGGACGTGACCCGGCCCATGGCGTCGGTGAAGCTCTTGGTCGCCGGGGCACTGGAGCCGGGCGGTTTCACGTAGACCGTGGTATCCGTGTACGTGGTGTATGTCGCGTACTGGTAGTCGGCGCCGTGGTAGACGGACGAGCGGACCACGCGCTCCATTCCGTCGTACCGCGTCCTGGTCTTGCTCGGTACGAGCGACTCCGAGATGCGGGCGAAGAGCCGGGTGTCCGGGGCGCCCTTGGCCAGGTAGCCGCCGGTCTGCTCCCACACCTGGCCGTGGTCGTCGTATTTGGTGTCGCTGATGATCCGGCCCGCGCCGTGGGCCTCGCTCTGGGTCTGCACCTGACGCATCAGGCCGTCGTAGAGGGTGACCTGGCTGCTGTAACTCCCGTCGTCCTTGAGCGCCTTGACGGTGACGGCGGCCGGCTTGGTCTCGTCCTTCGTGGCGACGGCGGCCTGGTACGAGATCTCCGCGTCCGGCGACTTGCCGCCCGAAGAACGGGACGGGGACCAGCCCTTGACGACGCGACCGAGCGCGTCGTACTCGGTACGGGTCACCCGGCCGTTGGCATCGGTGACGGTGAGCGGCAGGGCGCGGCCCGGGTCATAGGTCGTCGTGGAGGCGTGCCCCAGCTGATTGACGGTCTTGACGGAGGTGACGGGACCGCCCTCGGCAGGCGTGTAGACGGTCTCCGACGTGCCGGTCAGCGGCTCGGTGGCCTTCCGGATCCGGCCCAGGTCGTCGTAGGTGCTGGTGCTGGTCACGGAGTGGGCGGTGCCCTTGCCGTCGATCTCGGCGAGTGCCGTCTCCAGCCCCTTCGTCGGGGCGGTCCCCCATGCCTGGCCGTCGTAGGACGTACGCACCGAACTCAGCAACTGGGTGCTCGGGTCGGCCGTGTCGAATGCTGCGCAGGGCGTGGCGGTGGAGCGGGCCTCCTTGGCCTTGCCGATGATCCAGGCGGTGGTGTTGTGCAGGTACGAGGTCCGCACACACACCTGATTGCTGCGGGTCTCGCCGGTCCCGTTGGGCTTGACGACCGACATCTCGACCTGGGTGGGCAGCCCGTAGGTGTCGTCCACCGTGGTCTCGGTACGGAGCGCCTGCCAGCTGCTGTCGACGGTCTGGATGGCGTCGGTACGTGCCACCCAGACGCGCTGGGCGCGCAGCGGCTCCAGCTCCGTGGCGTCCTCGGCCTCACGGACGCGGGACGCGGTCTGCTCGGACCGGGGGAAGGTCAGGGTGCGCTTGAGGAGCCGGCCTTGCGAGTGCTCGTAGGTGAGGGTCTCCGCGGTCATTCCGGCGAACTGCGCGGCGTCGTCGGCGATCAGTTCCACCGCGCCCGCGGAGTCCTTGACCGCACCGCCCGTGCCTTGGAAGAAGCGGGTGACGGAGTACGACTGCGAGTCGGGGTCGCCCTGCTGGGACGTGGACTTGCTTCCCTTGGTGACTGCCACCTGGCGATAGCCGCGCCACACGCTGTACGTGCGCAGCGACGGCCGGGTGAACTCGTCGTCGGTCCTGTCCCAGGCCGGCGAGGAGTACGCGTACGACGTGACGACGGGCTTGCCGTGCGTGGTGACCCGGTCCCTTTCGGTCACCGAGTCGACGACGTACTTGTTGAACCAGGCCTTGGCCGGTGTCTTCACGTCACCGTCGGGGGACCATCGCACCGGATAGCAGGTGGTGTTGTTCCTGCCCTTGTCGGTGGCGGGTTCGGTGGCACAGCCGCCGCGGTACTCGACCTCGATGTCGCCGCCGTTCTCGGTCGCGACGACGCCGACACGCGGGCGGGTGAAACCGGGCCGCTGGTCGCCCGCTCCCGAGGAGACGAGGTTGGGCAGCTGCCGGTCCCGCAGCCTCGCCCTCAGCGGGGAGGAGGAGCCAACGGTGTAGTGGCCGAAGCTGACGCCGTCCTTGGACTGGACCGTCCCCTTGGTGTCGCCCGGTGCGAAGCCCGTGCGGGTCACGGAGTTGAGCCAGAGTCCGGGCGACGTGTCGTACCAGTCGGCGGGGAACGACTGGTGAAGCGTGTAGGTGTCCACCCTGCCCAGGCCGCTCTGTCCGGGGCGGGCCGCCTTCGTGGTGATCGTGTCCAGGCGCAGCTGGGTCCAGAAGGAGGGGAAAGCCTGGCACAGCTTGGAGGTGGCCTTGCAATTGAGGTTGCCGGGAGTGTCCCACCAGGGGCGGTACGCGCCGGGGTCGTCGGTCTTGGCGAAGTTGGCGGCGTCGCAGGCGGTGCCCGCCTTGAGGCAGCGCTGTTTGACACCGAACTCGACGACGGCCGAAGGCTTCGTCAGATCGGAGACGCGCATGCCGTACTCGATGGAGACCGGGTAGGCGGCCCGGTCGTACCTCTCGGGCGACTTGAACTTCTTGTTGACGGCGTAGTAGTTGCTCTCCTGCTTCCAGTTGACGACCATCGCGTTGCCGTGGACGTCGACGACCTTGTCCATACCCCAGCGCCACGCCTGCTGCTTGCCCGCGCCGCAGCGGGACTCGGCGAAGGTGGTGGCGTGGCAGGGTTCGCCAGGGTGGTTGCCGTAGACGGGGACGGTGGAGACCGAGGTGGTGTTCGCGTGGCCGCCGCCGACCGCGTTCAGGCCGTAGTAGTACGTCGTACCGTCGGGCGTGGTGACGATCCAGTACTCGCCGTTGTTGTCGGCGTTGGTGGCACCGGTCTTCAGCTCGACGCGGGTGCCGTCGTCGTTCTGCGGACGGTAGATGTTTGTGGCGCCCACCCGGACGAGTTCGACTGTGCGCCCGTTGAGGGACATGACCGCGTTGTACGACAGCCAGCACAGGTCGGAGGTCTTGCTCTTGGCGGCGGTGTTGTTGGGCTCACCGGCCTTGAGTTTCTTGGTGTCGTCCTTGCAGGAGCGGTAACGCCGCTCGATGTGACCCGGCTCGTAGTCCCAGCCCTCGCCGATCCAGGACGCCTGGGGCGAGGAGACCGCGGTCTTCCCGTCCACCTGCTGGGAGTCGTACTCCAGGGAGATGTTGGGTGAGGGCCCGGCGGGGGTGGGCGGCACGGTCAGCGGATACGACCAGGAGAACGAGCCGGACGAACCACCGGCGGCCCAGTTCCCGCTGGAGGAGAGCGGAGTCGCCGTGAACGAACCGCCGCTGCCGGAACCGGAGTCGGTGAGGCCGAGGACGGCCGTCGAACCACCGGCCGCCGCCGTGGTCGCCGCCGCGACCGTGGTCGCTCCGCCCCGGTAGGCGGCCTGCTGGACAGCCGGGGCGCCGCTGTTCCGGCCCGATGACGCGGAGGCAGGAGTGGCTGGCTCCGCGGCAGTCGTATCCACCGTCGCGGTGACGGTCCCCGAGCCGGTGTCGTTGACCGACTCCAGTTCCTCGTACGCCTGGCACTCCTCGACGTCGGGCGTCGTGAGGTAGCACTCGGGGAACTGGACGAGACGCAGTCGCGAGGCCCAGTCCGCGCCGTAGAGGTTCTTGAACTTCTCATAGTCGAACCGCACCGACACCGGAACGGCGCCGGTGGACGGCGCCTGCACGGTGACCACCGCGCCGTCGACACCGCGCTCCACGGTCTCCGCGCGGCCGGCCACCGCGACCTTCCACGTACCGCTCGGGGCATCCTCTCCCGCCGCCTGCCCCAGGCTGACCGGCAAGCCCTCGACCGGGGTCGCCGCCATGCGCGCCGCGTCGTCACTGGGCACCGTGCGGGCGGAGGCGGGTGCCGTACCGGATCCGAAGGTGACCTCGCCGCTCTTGGCGGCGGGAACGGTGGTCGTGCCCGAGGGGGCCTGCTCCAGGTCGTCCGGGGTCTCGGTCTTGAGGCTTTCGAGGTTCTTGTTGACGATCCGGCCCGGCATCTCCTTGTCCTGGTCGAGCTTCTCCAGGACGACTTCACTGCGCCCCACGCTGGCGGGGTCGGGGGGCAGGGCGAATGCCTGGGCGGGCAGGAGAGTCACGAGCAGAGCGAGGCCCACGGCGGGCACCACCGTGTGGCGAACACGACGTCTACGACGGCGAGTTTCAGACAGACGAGACACGCCAGATCCCCCCGGACCATGTGGCACGGCACCGGGCGGGCCGCACAGGACGTCATACAAGAACGCGCCGATTCTGTGGGGACAGCGTGAAGAAAGGCCAGGGAAATAGTGACTACGTGATGATCGTCACGCCATGTAGTGGATCAATCACGCACCAGTACGGGGAAATGAGAAGACAACCGAACAGATAAGTCCATAAAAGAGCGATGAGATCTACATCCGACATCACGGAGATCACGCCACTTAAAAGGAATATGCACCTGCCCGATTGTCGAATGGGCCAGCTTTTGAACATATTTGCGTTGTCCCCGAGATTGCGCGGGGCTCACGAGAGGTGTGTGCGCACCGGAAGGCGCCACACGCGTACCGGAGCGCGCACGTTTCCGCAGAGGGTGACGAATGTTCACCCATGGGTCATGATCTGCTCGCTCGTTCCGTGCGCTCAGGCCCTTTGTCCCGCTGCGTTCGCGTGAGGAGCGTCGTATCCCCGATCGGTGATCCGCCGACCGGGGTCAAGGGGGAGGGGTCTCACTCATGTCGTCGCCACGCCGGTTCCGCCTGCCGGGCAGCCGCACCGTCGCCGTGGTCTGCGCCGCCGCCGTCGCCGCGACCGGTCTGACCTACGCGGGTCTGCGACTGGCCGACCCCGACGCCGCGCCCAACACGGCACGGCCGTCCACCCGCTCGGCCCCTTCGGTGTCCAGTGAGAGCGACGCCGTCGCCAGGGCTGCCGACACCGGCAAGCTGGTGGAGGTCGCCTCGCTGCGCACCGCCGACTCCACCACATGGGCCCGTCCGGGTGGCCAGATGCTCCGCCGGGTCCATGTCTCCCCCATCCGCGCCAAGATCGACGGCGAATGGCAGCCGATCGACCGATCGCTGTACCGCACCGACCGCGGCTGGGAGCCCCGGGCCACCAACGCCGGGATGGTGTTCTCCGCGGGCTCCACGGAGTCCGGAGGGAAAGCGGAAACGGCCGGAGAGAAGCGGGCGTCACGCACCACGGAACACCGCGTCTCGCTTCTGAAGGGCACGAGCGCGAAGGCCGAAGCGGCGGCGAGCCCGCTGGTCACCCTGCACACCAACGGCCACGACATCCAACTGACCTGGCCGGGACCGATTCCGCAGCCGGTAATCGACGACAACCGGGCGCTGTATCCCGAGATCATTCCCGGCGCGGACCTGGTACTCACGGCGGACGACGACGGGTTCTCCCAGCTCCTCGTGGTGAAGAACCGCACCGCCGCCGCCGACCCCCGCGTCGCGCGGCTCTCGTACGGCCTCACCTCCCCCACCCTCACCTTCCGGCTCGATCCGTCCTCTCACATCGTCAGCGCCGAGAACGCCTACGGCGACGAAGTCGCCATGTCGCCGACCCCCGTGATGTGGGACAGCGCCGGGGCCTCGGCCGTCACCGACGGCGAGGTGGGCGCGACCGCGCAGCCCACCAGCCCCGAGGTGCTGCCGTCCGCGCCCGAGAACTCCGAAGAGCCGGAGCCGGACACCCCTGGGGAGACGCCCTCGGCCGGGGACAGCGACGAGAGCCAGTCCGACGAACAGACGGACGAGGACGAGGAGGACCTGCCGGCCGCGAGCGACGAGCCCGTCGCCGATGTCCCGGAATCCCCCTTGCCGCCGGCTCCCCCGGAGCCGACGCCGGAACCGGCGAAGACCGGAGAGGCGGCCACGCTGTCGCTGCCCGGCCTCGACGGCCCGTCCCCCGACTCCCATGGCTCGCTGGTCGACACAGACCTCTCCGGCGCCGACTGGGTCATCACTCCGGACGCGGAGCTGCTCTCCGACCCGTCCACCGTCTTCCCCGTCTTCATCGACCCGTCGGTGAAGAAGCACACCCAGAACTGGACCACCGTCTACGACCGCTATCCGAAGGCGACCTTCTACAACGGCAAGGGCTTCAACAAGGGCGGCACCCACGAGGCGAGGGTCGGCTTCGAGTCCGACACCTGGGGCACCTCACGCTCCTTCTTCAACCTCGACTTCGACACGAACGGCACCATCAAGGGCGCGGTCATCACCTCGGCGAGGCTGCGCGTTCTGGAGACCTACGCCTGGTCGTGCAGCGATCGGGCCATGAGCGTGCATCTCACCAGTGAGATCGACTCGAAGACCAACTGGAAGAACGCCCCGAAGCTGCACGACGGCAACAAGATCTCCACCAAGAGCTTCGCGCACGGCTGGAAGTCCAGCTGCCCGGACGCGTACGAGACGTTCGACGTCAAGAAGGCCGCCCAACAGGCCGCCGACAAGGGCTCGGGCAGCATCACGTTCGGCATGCGCGCGGTGAACGAGAACTCCCAGTACGCCTGGAAGAAGTTCGCCGTGGACGGCGGCGACTACGCGCCGTACCTCGAAATCGCCTACAACCGCCGTCCCGCCGACCCCACCCGGCTGGCTTTCGGTCCCGAGTCCAAGTGCACCACGACCACGCCCTACGTGCGGATGGGCGCCGGCGAGATCACCTTCACCGCCTCGGCGACGGACAAGGACAAGAACCTCGACTACCTGGACTTCGACCTGTGGCCGACCGGCAAGTGGGCCACCACCGGGGACCTGCTCAAGTCGGCCGGGAAGGTGTCCGTGGGCAAGAACACCGACAGCGCCCGCGTGACGACGACCGCCTTCTCCACCAGCAAGCTGACCAACAACACCACGTACTCATGGCGCGTCAGGGCCTTCGACGACGCCGGTGCCTCATCGGGGTACTCACCCAAGACAACGCCCTGCCGGTTCATCCTGGACACCACCGCCCCCAAGCCGCCCAAGGTCTCCTCAAGCGACTTCCCCAATGCCGATGAGAACGAGAACGGCTTCGGCAACGAGCCCGAGGACACTCTCTGGAGCAAGATCAAATTCGGCACTCCGGGCACCTTCACCGTGCGCGCGCTCGACAAGGACGTGGTGCGTTACGAGTACGGCTACAACGGAGCCGGTTACTCGTTCACCCTGGCCCGTACGGCGGGCACCGCGACCACGGTCAGTGCCACGATCAAGAACGCCAAGCCCCCGTCGGCCGGCCCCAACGTGCTGTACGTACGGACCGTGGACGGCGCCGGCAACACCTCCGCGGCGACCAAGTACTTCTTTTACGTCGCGCCGAAAGAGAAGGCGGACAGCCCCGGTGACTTCAGCGGGGACGGCATACCCGACCTGATGACCGTCACGGAGAAGGGCAACCTCGGCCTCTACGCCGGACAGATGGACAAGGACCTCGTCAAGGGGAACGGGAGGCTGGGCTTCTCCATGCCCGGCGCCTATCGCGACAACCCCGTGAAAGACCCCAACGGCGACGACCTCCCGCCCTTCGTCTCCGCGCCTTCAGGACACTTCAACAACGCCCTGGTCACCCATAACGGGGACGTGTACGGCGGCGACGGCATCCAGGACCTCATCGTGCGTGTCGGCGGCAAGCTCTGGGTCTACCCCGGTGACGGCTACGGCGCCGTGAACGTCAGCAAGCGGCGCGAGATCCTGCTTCCGGCCAACGCCCCGGACCCCGGCACCTTCACCCAGATCGTCTCGGCGGGCGACGCCAACGGAGACGGCAAGGCCGACTTCTTCGTGACGGTCGGGGACGCGCTGTGGGTACTCGTCGGCTACAACGGCGCGACGGTCGAGACGGCCACGCGCCTCTCCGGTTCCGCCTGGACCAACCGCGACATCGTCACCGCCCTGGACGTGACCGGTGACGGCGTCACCGACCTCGTCTACCGGTCGGATGCGTCCGGCCGACTGCTGCTGCGCACCGGGATCAAGGCCGCGTCCGGTGGTGTCGACTTCAACTCGCTCGCCTCCGCGGCCAATTCGGCTGCGGGACTCGACGCTCAGTACGGAGCCTCCGGCTGGTCAAGTACGGCTATCCCGCATCTCATGGGCACCCCGGACGCCAACGGCGACGGCATCCCCGACATCTGGGCCGTCATGGCCAACGGATCCGTGCGCTTCTACGCGGGCAGCAAGACGGCGCTCACCGGCAGCGGCGCCGAGATCATCTCGTCGGCGAGTTACTGGAAAACCCGGCAGACCATCGGCTGAACCGGGTCGCCCCGGCCGGACCGGCGCGGCCCCCGCCGCGCGCGGGTGTGGTCCTGCCCTCGTACTCCGGCGAGGACCACACCCGTTCCGCGCGCCCCGTGTGCCGCGCCGAGGTCAGCCCCGCCCCGTATCGCCCTTCCCGCACGCCACCCCGTCGCCGTCCGGGTCCAGGCGGAGGGGGTCGTCCTGGCCGTTGACCTTCAGGGCGCCGTAGCCGTGGGTGGCGAGCCAGGCGCAGCGGGCCTTGGTGGTGGCGGCCGGGGTGGCGCCCCGTACCGTGTCGGGGAAGGCCGTCGGTACGCAGACGCCGGCCGTGCCGTAGTGGCGGTCGCACCCCGCGACGCTGGGGGGCACCGGGGCCGAAGTGCGTTTCTTGGCGGGCTTCTTGGCGGGTTTCTCCAGCTCCCCCGCGAAGTCGTGGACGTGGGCCGAGGCCATCGCCCGGTCGGCGAGCGCCGGCAGGCCGCCCAGGTGGATCCACTCCGCCACCGAGGGGACGCCCGCCGCGTCGACCGCGAAGAGCATGTACCAGCCGGGCGGCGCCAGGTTGGGGTTGTCGGTGACGTTGAGGTCGATCGTGCGCTCGTCGTCGGCGTCGACCGTCAGTGGCAGGTCCACGAAGCGCTGGTTGGGGTCGGAGGAGTGGGTGACGGCGGCCGGGCGGATCAGCTCCGCCTTGGCGATCGGCCGGTCGACGGTGATGCGCCGCGTGTCGCCGTACAGCCACTGGTCCCCCGCGAGCGAGGTGATCGTGGGCCGCGCGCCCTTGAGGAGGTACGGCGGGGTGTAGAGCGAGACGTGGTGGTTCCAGGAGCCGTTGCCCGGGTTGTCGCCGGTCGTCATCACGCGGCCGTCCGGCAGCAGGAACGCCGACGAGTGGTAGCCGCGCGCCTCGGGGTCCACGGCCACCGGGGTGAAGGTGTTCAGCACCGGGTCGAAGAGGGACGTCTCGTACACCGGGTTGGCCCGGTTGTGCAGCGCGCCGCCGGTCTCCAGCACCTTGCCGTCCGGCAGCAGCACCGCCGAGCCGTACATCTTGCCCTGGTCCCCGGTCTGGGGCTGCGGTCCCGCGCCCAGGTCCACCGTGCCCTGCGGGAGCAACGGGCCATGTGTATAGGCGGGGTTGGGCTCCTTCAGGTCGATGAGGTCGGTGAGGCGGTTCGCCTCGGGGTTGGAGTCGATGTTGCCGCCGCCGATGGTCAGCACCCGCTGGTCCTGCGCGGGCGGCAGCAGTACGCTCGCCGACTGGTCGCGCTCGTCCTTGTTCTGGAGCCCCGGCACGTCCGTCACGGTGTTGGCGTCGTAGTCGTAGACCGAGGCGCCGGTGCCGGGGGTGCCGTTGCCGAAGACATGGCTGCCGGAGTAGAACAGCCGGCCGTCCTGCATGAGGATCATCGACGGGTACAGCCCCCAGTACGACCAGGTCTGGTTGACCTGCGTCATCGGCAGCCACTTGTCCTGCGCGGCCGACCAGCGCTCGGCGGTGACGGAGCCGCTGGAGTCCTCGCGCAGCCCGCCGAAGGACATCACGTCGCCGTTGCCCATGATCGTGGCCGACGGGTACCAGTGGCCGTCGTTCATGTCGTTGGTCCTGCTGTACGTCTCGGTGTCCGGATCGAAGACGTAGCTGTCCTTGAATCCCTGGTAGCCGACCGTGCCGTCCGCCGACGGGTAGCCCTTGTTGCCGCTCATCACCAGCACCCGGCCGTCGGAGAGCTGGACGTGGCCCGAGCAGAACATGTCGTCGGGGGTGGGGATCGTGCGGTACGAGCCGTCCTGCGGGTCGTAGACGGCGGAGGTGAACGTGCCGGCCGCGAACATGTCGGTGTCGTTGCCCGACCCGGCGATGAGCAGCACCTTGCCGTTGTTGAGCACCACCGAGTGCATCGAGCGCACGGGGTTGAGCGTCGGCAGGACCTCCCACGTCCCGTGCGCGCACTGTTCGGCGGTGCCGGTGCACTCGGGTGCCACGGGCGGCGCGGCGACCTCCTCCATCGCGTAGTCGTCGGTCGTCACACTGCCCGTCCCGTACACCGAGACGCCCCAGCTGATCCGGTCGGTGCCCGGCGGTACGGCGGGGGTACGGACCGACGCCTGCTGGTAACCGGCGCTCAGGTCAAGGGTTTTGAGGTCCGTCCAGTACTGCCAGCCCGCCGTGGTGTCGTGGCGGAACAGGGTGATCGCCGCGTCGGGGGTGGTGGACCTGTACCAGAGGGACAGGTCGTACTGGAGCCCTTCCCCGACCGTCGGCGCGCACGCGGCGGACTCCGTGATGAGCGCCTTGCGGTCGCCGTCGACGCGGCGGGTCAGCTCGACCTTGAGGGCTTTCGTACCGGAGTGGGCGTCGGCGACGACGTCGAAGGAGAAGTCGTTGTCGCCCCAGCCGGACCGCTCCCAGCAGTACGGCATCCCGTCGGCGCCGGTGCCCGCGGTCTCGAACCCCGGGTTCTTGATGAGGTTGGGCCCGGCGGCGGCCGGGTGCTGCGCGCCGAGCAGCAGCCCGCCGGTGAGCGCGGCCACGGCGAGCAGGGCGGTACGGCGGCGGGACGCGCGGCGAGCCGTACCGCGTGCGGTACTGCGTGCGGTACTGCGTGCGGTACTGCGTCCCGTACCGCGTGGTGTAAGGGCGGTGACACGGCGGGCGATGCGGGCGTACGTCAGCGGAGAGGGGCGCCGTCCGGCGCGCGTACGGCTCATCGGCTCGCCTCGCTCACGCTCTCCACCCGGTCGGCGCCTGCCCCGGGCCGCCGCGCGCGCACCACCGTCCCGCGCGCCGCACGCTGCCGCTTCGGCAGATACACCAGCGCCTCCGTCCCCACGAACCTCAGCACGAACGTCGCCAGCAGCCCGCACACCGTCGCGGGCAGCACCGCCATCCCGAGCCACGCCACGAACAGCGCGATCAGCGGGATCCGCAGCAGCAGATCGGCGTTGGCGAGCAGCGCGAACCGGCCCACCCGGTCCGCCCAGTGCCGGTGCGCGCGGCGGTCGCGGAACAGGAGCGTCTCGATCAGCAGGAAGTTCCACAGCACTCCGGACTGGTTGGCCAGCACCTCGGCCGGCAGATAGTGCATCCCGGCCGCCGTCAGCCCGTACAGCGCGAGGAGGTTCGGTACGAAACCGGTCAGCCCGATCAGTCCGAAGACGGCCATCCGGGCGGCGGGCGCGGCGGTGCGCAGCTCCACCAGGTGGCG
>NZ_QQNA01000118.1:0-125 GCF_003346515.1 Streptomyces corynorhini | reverse complement strand
CGCGGTGGACTTGGACTCCCCGGCGAACCGGTCGCGGAAGACGAACGGCACCTCGGCGGGACGTTCGAGCCGGCACCGTACGGTCAGCTCCAGCAGGATCTTGTAGCCGAGCGGCCGCAGCGCCC
>NZ_QQNA01000117.1 GCF_003346515.1 Streptomyces corynorhini | reverse complement strand
CTCGGCACCGGCCTCGGCGCGGCGAGCCGGGCGCAGACGAGGGTGCCGACGCCGGTTCCGCTGCGGATGGTGAACGACGTGGAGATGCGCCGGACCGCGCCGAGGCCGGTGCCGAGGGTGTTGGTCGTCGTGTAGCCGTCGGTCAGCGACCGGCCCAGGTCGAGGATGCCGGGGCCCCGGTCGGCGGCGAGGATCTCCACTCCCGCGCCGAGGGGCAGGGGATGCAGGAAGAGGGCGCCGTTGGTGGCGTGTTTGGCGAGGTTGCTGGCCAGCTCCGAGGCGACGACCGCGGCCTGGTCGGGCATCGATCCGGGCAGCAGGCACGCGCGCGCGACCGACCGGGCCGTCTCGGCGGCGAGATGGACGGCGCTGTAGTGGTCGATGCGGATGTGCGCGGTCGACCGGGTGACGGGCGGAGTGGTCAACGGCCCGCCCGGCGCGTGACGGTGACGGTGGTGCCCCGGCCCACGGCCGTACGGATCTCGAACTCGTCCATCAGCCGCCGCGCGCCGCCGAGTCCGTGGCCCAGCCCCGCGCCCGTGGTGAAGCCGTCGGTCAGGGCCGCCTCGACATCGGCGATGCCGGGGCCCTCGTCCCGTATGGTCAGCCGGATTCCGCCGCCGGGGCGGGTCAGGCTCTCGACGGTGAGAGTGCCGCCCCCGCCGTGAATGTAGGCGTTGCGGGCGAGTTCGCTGGCGGCGGTGACCACGCGGGTCTGGTCGACGATGCTGAAGCCCTCGCGGAGAGTGGCCGCGCGTACGGCGTGCCGGATCGTCAGCAGATCCTCCTCGGTGCGGACATCGTGCACGCGGGCGTCGGCCGCGTCGGTCGCGTCGGTCGCGTCGGTCGCGTCAGCCGCACCTCCCGCACCTCCCGCACCGGCTGCTTCGGTGGCTTCGGCCGCTCGGGCGGCTCGGGCGGCGGCTGCCGGGGCCTGTGCCGGTGCCGGGTCTTGTGCCGGTGCCGGTGCCGGGTCTTGTGCGGGGGCCGGTGCCGGTGCCGGGGCCGGGGAAGGGAACGGAGCACGGCCGCCGCGGCTGTCCGTCGGGAGGAGGGTGGTGGTGCCGGCTTCCCCGGTGCGTGTCACGCAAGTGCCCCTTCCGGAGGGGGTGAGTTCTGGCGCCAGCCGAGAGCGGCCATGCCGCGCTCGGCGTTGAGCGCGGTCTCCACCCCGGTGAGCTGGAGCCCCAGTTCGACCAGGGTGATGGCGACGGGGGGACGCATGCCTGACACGATCACGCGGGCTCCCAGCAGTCGCGCCATGGTGGTGAGTTCCATGAGGGTGCGGGCCACGAAGGAGTCGATGATCTCCAGTCGCGAGATGTCGATCAGCACGCCGCGCGCCCCGTCGCGGGTGATGCGCGCGGTCAGCTCCTCGCTGAACGCCACGGCGGACTTGTCGTCGAGTTCGTTGAGGAGTCCGGTGACCAGGACGTCCCCCAGGCGCAGGATCGGCACACCGGCCGGGGAGGCGCCGTTCACAGATCCGCCAGCGGGCCGCCGGGCCGTACCGTGCCGAGGGAGCCCCCCGAACCGACGGAGACGCCGGAGCCGTCGGCGGCACCGGAGGAAGCGGCGGTCAGCCGGACCGCTGCGTCCAGCGCGTCGGCCAGCGTCGCCCGGGTCAGGATGGTCGACAGGTCGATCCCCAGCTGGGCTATCGTCTGGGCGATCGACGGCCGGATCCCGCTGATGAGACAGTCGGCGCCCATCAGCCGCACCGCGTTGACGGTCTGCATCAGATGCTGCGCGACCGCCGTGTCCACGGTCGGGACGCCCGTGATGTCGATGATCGCGACCTGCGCCTCGTGCTCCTGGATGGCCTGGAGCAGGTTCTCCATGACGACCTGGGTACGTGCCGTGTCCAGGGTCCCGATGAGCGGGACCGCCAGCACATGACGCCACAGCCGGACCACCGGGGTGGAGACCTCCAGCAGCTGCCTGCTCTGCCGACGGATGATCTCCTCCCGGCCTTCCACATAGGTCTCGAACGAGAGCGCGCCCGCGCTGTCCAGCAGCTGGTTGACCAGCAGGGCGGAGCCGAACAGCTCGCTGTGGTCGCCCGGTCCGCGCCGTACGGCCTCCAGCAGCGCCTCCTTCAGCGCCAGCACCGCCAGCGAGGTCGCGGTGGGGCTCACCCCCTCGCGGGCCCGGCGCAGGGAGAGTTCCGTCACCGCCCGGTGCAGTTCGCGGTGTCCGCCGACCGCGTGCCGCACCGGCATACCGCTGTCGAGCGCCGACGCCAGCGCGCCGACCAGGGCGTCGGCCTCCTCGCGCAGCTCGGTCTCGCGGACCGCGCCGTCCCAGGTGGGCTGTGCCAGCTGGAGCTGCACCCAGCGGTCGGCGATGACGTCCGCGTCCGTACGCAGGGCTCCGGCGACACGCTCCCGTGCCACCGCCTCGGCGCCGATGTCCGCTTCGGTGGCGGTACCGGTGGCGGTGGCGGTACTGGTACTGGTGGCGGTGGCGGTGGCGGTACTGGTGGCGGCTTCGGCCTCGGCTTCGGCTTCGGTAGTACTCAAGCCGCTGTCCTTCCGTACTCGGTGACGCGGGCGCAGGAAACGCGCCGGCGGATGGATCGCGCCGTCAGCGGCTCTCCGACACACCCGCTTTGTTGTCGTCCGACAAATGTTATCGACCGCAGTCAAGCACGAGAAGTGCCGATACGGACAGGGCCCCCTCGGCGGGTGGCCCCGTAGGGGAGGTCCAAGGGGAGGTCCAAGGCGACGTTCAGCCGTCCAAGGCGAGGTCCGACAGTCCGGGTCGAGGTCCGACAGTCCGGGCCGACGTCCGACAGTCCGGGCCGACGTCAAGCCGTCCGGGCCGACGTCCGACAGTCCGGGGCGGGCGGGTCCTCCTGCGGGTCCTCCGGCGGGTCGTGCCGTCGTCCGCCCGTCCGCCCGCCCGGGACGTCAGGCGGGGCGCCCGGAATGTCAGGCGGGGCGCCCGGAATGTCAGGCGGGGCGCGCGGTGTCGTCCAGTCGCGTCGGGCCGGGCATCGGCGAGGCGGCGTCCACCGCCCCCCGGAATCCGGTCAGCCCTTCCGTCAGCGCCCGCCGCGTCGCCTGCGGCAGGGTCGCGATGGCCGACAGCAGGGCCTCCTCGCGGCGCACCCGCAGATCGAGCAGGTAGGACTCGCCCCGGCTGGTCAGCCGCAACTGCCGCTCCCTGCGGTTCACTTCGCTCGGCGCCCGCTCGATGAAGCCCAGCGCCTGGAGCCGGTCGCAGAGTCGGCTGGCCGAGGAGGGCGCCGCGCCCAGCGCCGTACCGAGCGTGCGCAGGTTGATGCCGTCGCCCCGCTCCAGCACGTACAGAACGCGCAGCTGGGACGTCGAGACGGGGGCGGGCGAGACGGCGTCGCGTCCCCGCTCCCACAGCACTTCCAGCAACTCGATGACCTCACGCGCCGCCTGCGCGGCCTCGTGAGATTCTCTGAGCGAGGCAGAGATATCCGCACCCATACCGTGACACTCCGAATGGCCTTGGCGGCCCGGATGGTCCGGACGGCGCCCCCTTGTTCCACTTCCCCGAGAAAGCGGTCGTAACGTGACGGTGACGGACAGATACGCGGCCGTGGAGCGCGCCATGCGCGGCGCGGCCCCGCACGAACTCCTCGGATCCGTCCGTACAGCACTTACGGAACATTTCGCCGCGAGCGCCGTCAATCTGCTGATGGCCGACTACGCCATGACCATACTCCAGCCGGTCGACGTCCTTCCATACACCGCACAGCCCCTCTCCGTGCACACCAGCGCCCCGGGCCGGGCCTTCGGCGCGCAGCGGCCGCACGTCGTCACCGGCGAAGGACCGGCCGGTGTGACCGCGTACCTGCCCGTCTCCGTGCGCGGGGACCGGCTGGGCGTGCTCTCCGTCACGCTCCCCGCCGACCGGTACCGCCCGCCGGTCCTCGACGAGCTGGCGGAGATCGCCGACATCCTCGGCCGGGAGATCCTCGTCGCCGAACGCGACACCGACGTCTACCTTCAGGCGCGGCGCGCGGACCGCCTCACTCTCGCCGCCGAGATGCAGTGGCAGCTCCTGCCCGGAAGGGCCTGCTCCCGGTCCGAGTACTCGCTCGGCGGGCAGTTGGAGCCCGCCTACGCCATCCACGGCGACAACTTCGACTGGTCCGCCTCCGCCGACCACCTCACCCTGACCGTCACCAACGGTATGGGGGAGGGCATCGAGGCGGCCCTCCTCACCAACCTCGCCGTCAACGCCCTGCGCAACGCCCGCCGGGCCGGACTCGACCTGGTCGGCCAGGCCAGCCTCGCCGACCAGGCGCTGTACGGGCATTACGAGGGCGCGGCGCACCTGTCGACGATCCTGCTGCGGTTCCATCTGGCCACCGGCCAGGTGGAGATCATCGACGCGGGCTCGCCCAAGATCTGGCGGCTGCGCGCGGGTACGGTCGAACCGGTCGAGCCCGAGGCACAGCTCCCGCTCGGCATGTTCGAGGACACCGTCTACACGGTGGAGCCCTTCGACGTCCGGCCCGGCGACCGTCTGCTGTTCATCAGCGACGGTGTCTACGACGTCGCCTCGCCGGGCGGCGAGCGCTACCGGGAGCGCGCGCTCACCCGCGCCCTGCGCGACACGCGGCTCCTGCCGCCCTCGCAGGTACCGCGCACGATCCTCGAAGAACTGGCGGGCCACCGGGGGCCGTCCCAGGCGGACGACGACGCCATGATCGTCTGCCTGGACTGGTACGGCCGTACGTCCTGACGCGGCGGTGCCGCCACGTATCACCGCAGACGTGCCGCGGCGTGCCGGGGTCCGCGCCGGGGTCCTCCGCGCGGCGGTCCGCGCCGGGGTCCGCGCCGGGGTCCGCGCCGGGGTCCGCGCCGGGTGGCGGCCAGGAAGCAGGTCGCCGCGAGGATGAGCAGGGCGCCTTCGAAGGCGAGGCTGACCAGTCCCAGGGGGTACGTCCAGTTGCCCACGTCGCCGTGGTCGTCGGGCAGCCCGGGGCCGCGCGTGAGGACATATCCGAGGATGGGCCCGGCGGCCACGCCCATCGCGAGGAACCAGCCGGGTCGGATGACACCGGCCAGGAGCAGCAGCGCGGTGAGGACGGCGACGATCTCCAGCGCCCAGTACAGGCAGGCGATGTACTGCGGCGACTGGGAGCCGGGGATACCGCCCTGGTCCGTGACGTGGATCGCGGCCACGCCCAGGCACAGCAGCGCCCCGACGAGGCGGGTGATCCGGTTCGCCGCGATTCCGCTGTGCTCTCTCACCCGACGGCTCCTTTCCGTCCTTCCCGTCTTTTCGGTCCTTCCGCCCTTCCGCCCTTCCGCCCGTCTGCGCTGGCGCTCTCTTCGCTCGCGCCGCTGGACGATCGGCTCCGTGGAGCGGCATCTGTTCAGTCGACACGGTCGGCGGGCGGACCGCGCGCGGGAAGGGCCAAGTGGCGGAGCGCCGCGCTTGCCAGGGTCCCCGCCCGGATCCGGATACCCGGGGTGGGTGCGCGCGTGCGTGTGGCAAGGTATGCCGACGACTCACGCCGGCCGGGCCTCGCGAGGTGGTCCGGCCCGCGTCGGTACGGCGGGGTGGCGGGCCGTCGCCGCGATGGTCCGGGAAGTCGAATGCCTTACGGGGACGTGCCGTTCGGTTCACCTCGACGTCACAGGAGTATCAGCCGTGAACGCAAAGCGCCGCCGTCTGTTGTTGGCCGCGGTCGACCCCATGCTCGAACCCGGGGAGGCGGTGGCGGTGACGAGCATCGTGAACCTGAGTTCCGTCTCCGTACGCGGAACGGCCGTCTTCGCCGCGGCCTCGGCGCTCGTGAGCGGGGGTGCCATGGCCGTGATCCCGGTGCCGACCCCCATGTACCTGGCGATGACCGACCGCCGCATCTTCGTCTTCCGCGCGAACCCGACGTTCGCCAGGCCGGAGGAGCACCTGATGACGATTCCGCGCGCGGGTCTGGTCCGTACGGAGATCAAGGAGCGCGTGCTCAACTCGTCCTTCGTCGTCTCGTCGCCGGACCAGGAGCAGGGCCTGAAGATCCTCTTCCCGCTGGCGGGCCGCAAGGAACGCAACGCGATAGCGGCCGTGCTGCCGGTGGCCGACTGACCGACGCGGGAGGGCCGATCGGACCGGGCAGGTGGGACTGGTCAGGACAGCGAGGCTGGCCAGGACAGCGGGACTGTCCTGACAGCGGGACTGATCAGGACAGCGGGACTGGTCAGGACAGCGGGGCGACGCGCAGGAGCATCAGGGCGGTGTCGTCGGCGGCCTGCCCGCCGGAGTGTTCCGAGGCCCGCCCCCACAGGGCGGCGAGTGTGGTGGCGGCGTCGGCGCCGTGGGTGGCGGCCAGGGCCTCGGCGAGGCGGTCCTCGCCGAACAGCGGGCCCCGGCCGTCGCGGGCCTCGGTGATGCCGTCGGTGTAGAGGAGCAGCGCGTCACCGGGGCGCAGGTGGAAGGCGGTGTCCGCCAAGTGGTCCCGGGTGGGCGGCAGCAGCGGGCTGAGCAGCATCCCGGTAGCGTCCAGCTCCTCGACGGTGCCGTCCGCGCGGCGGACGAGCGCCGGTGGGTGGCCGGCGCTGGCGTAGCGGCCGGTGACGCCGTCCCCGTCCTCGTCCGGGCCGAACACGGCCAGGGCGACGGTCAGGAACCGCTCGCTGACCCGCTGCCCGGCGACCGCCTCGTGCAGCCGGTGCAGAACGGTGGCCGGTCCGGTGTGCTGGGTGGCCTCGGCGCGCAGCGTGTACCGGGCCAGCGCGGTGACCTTCGCGGCGTCGATGCCCTTGCCGCAGACGTCGCCCATCACCGCGCACCAGCTCTCGCCCCGGGTGCGGAAGAGATCGTAGAAGTCCCCGACCACCTCGGTCCCGGCCGCTTCCGAGGAGTCGGCGGGCAGGTGTACGGCGGCCACGTCGAGCCCCGGCGCGTTCGGCAGCCGGGGCGGCAGCAGGCTGTCCTGGAGGGTACGGGCCAGCGCCGCCGAGGCGTCCCCGGAGGCGCGAGCCTGCCGCAGCGCCTGCCGCAGCGCGATCTCGGAGGAGACCGACCTGGCCAGGGTCCGCAGCGCGTGGGACTGTTCGGCGGTGAAGGGACGCGCGTCCTTGTCCACCACGCAGAACCCGCCGAGCACGTGCCCGTCGGGCGAGACCACCGGGAAACCGGCCCAGGCCCCGATGCCCAGAGCGTCGACCGCGGCGAGGTCCCGGACGCGCGGGTCGGCGGCCGCGTCCTCGGCGATCAGCTCTTTCCCGGTGCCGATGAGGACGTGGCAGGGGCTGTCGCGGATGTCGTTCTCGCGCGCGCCGCCCGGCTCGATGCCGAGGGCGGTCTTCCAGAACGAACGACGCCCGTCGGCCACGGTGAAGAACGCCTTCTGCGCGCCGGTGATCGCCAGCGCGAGCTGCGCGAGATCGTCGAAGGTGCCCTCGGGAGCGGTGTCCAGGAGCCCGGACGCGGCCACCGCCGCCAGCCGGGCAGGATCGAACACGGCGTTGGGCAGCTCACCCGCGGGCGGTCCGGCGGGTACGGCGTCGCGCGCCCCCGCGACCGTTCCGGCAGACGCTCCCGTGGGCAGAACCGCTTTCCTCGTCATCACGTCCGGTTCCCCGCCTTCGTCACGGCCCCTCTCACACCCAAGACCTGGAATCGGAGCCTAGTGCCTCTCCCGGCAAGCAAGCTCTGCCCGGTCGCATCGTCCAGCACACACGCTGGCCGCGCCGGTCGCAAGCCTGGGCAACTGCTTCCCCAAGCCGCTCGACAAGCTCCCGACTCCGTTCGAGCAGGGGAGCCCCCGCCCCAGGACTCCCCGGCGGCCTGGAACACCCCCGCATGCGCGGGGACGACGCGACCCATCCCGTACGGCCGGACCGGAGCCCGGGAACACCCCCGCATGCGCGGGGACGACGGCGATCCTGCGGGAGATCCGCCGGACCGGCCGGGAACACCCCCGCATGCGCGGGGACCACACGAACACGCTGCGGCACTTCCCCCGGAACAAGGGAACACCCCCGCATGCGCGGGGACCACATCAGGGTGATCGGGTTGAGGGCCATCACCGCGGGAACACCCCCGCATGCGCGGGGACGACCGGTCGGCGCGATCTCCTGCACCATCGGATGGCGGAACACCCCCGCATGCGCGGGGACGACGCCACCTGGTCCTGCATGTACACCATGGACCAGGGAACACCCCCGCATGCGCGGGGACGACCCGGACCTCTCCCCGGCGCTGGCGCGCGACCTCGGAACACCCCCGCATGCGGGGACGACGCCATAGTGGCTCCGCCGCCGAGAGATCGGCGGGGAACACCCCCGCATGCGCGGGGACGACGCCATAGTGGCTCCGCCGCCGAGAGATCGGCGGGGAACACCCCCGCATGCGCGGGGACGACTCCACCTGCCGGCCGCCCGGCAGCGTCCTGATCGGAACACCCCCGCATGCGCGGGGACGACGGCCCGATGATGGGCCGGGGTCGTCAGCGACGGGGAACACCCCCGCATGCGCGGGGACGACGGACCGCCGGGTGTGACGCCCACGGCCAGCCCCGGAACACCCCCGCATGCGCGGGGACGACTACTTCGGCCGGGCGCCCCGGCCGGACCGCTCCGGAACACCCCCGCATGCGCGGGGACGACCAGACTGAAGGCCCCCGCCCCCCGTCGGGGGCCGGAACACCCCCGCATGCGCGGGGACGACACTTGCTGACCTGGGTTTTTATCTGCGCGCAGCCTCGAATTCATTTAGTGGGATCGGCCTGAGACGTCGATCCGAGCCCCGTCGGCAAGCGGCCAGAAAGAACAACGTGGTCGATCCCCCACATATGGCGGCGCCAGCGATAAGGGCCGTCCCGTCACTCTACTGAACTCAACGGATTTGGGCTCTGGTGATCTGGCTCAGGTGACGCCGGGACGAGGTGCCCTCGCGGACGTTGCGTCTCGGGCGCGTCCGGACAGCGGGCCGGCGGGCCGGCGGCGTGGTCGGGCTGCGGGATCCCTTCCCGGCGGCCGTAGGTGGCGGATCCCTCCGCAGGAACCGGAAGGCGCAACGTGCCTCCCGCGAGGGGCAGTTGGGCGCCTGTTCGCTTCTGGTTCCGTTCCGCGCGACCGCACACAAAACACCCTCCCGCTCGCGTTTCCGCGTACCAGGAGGGTGTGAGAGCGGTAGCGGTGGGATTTGAACCCACGGTGACGGGTTACGCCACACTCGCTTTCGAGGCGAGCTCCTTCGGCCGCTCGGACACGCTACCGAGAGAGAGCTTAGCCCAAGGTGGGCCGTGGTTTGAAATCGGTATCCGGCGGGCGTCGCGTGGGCCTCGCGCGGGTGGGGCGGGGTGGTGGTCAGCGGTCGCGGAAGAAGGTGGTCAGGAGGGCCGCGCACTCCTCGGCCAGGACGCCGTGGATCACCTCGGGGCGGTGGTTGAGGCGGCGGTCGCGTACGACGTCCCAGAGCGAGCCGGTCGCGCCGGCCTTCTCGTCCAGGGCGCCGAAGACCACGCGGTCCACGCGGGACTGGACGAGCGCGCCCGCGCACATCGTGCAGGGTTCCAGCGTCACCACCAGGGTGCAGCCCGTGAGGCGCCATTCGCCCAGTTCCCGCGCGGCGCGGCGGATGGCGAGGACCTCGGCGTGGGCGGTGGGGTCGCCGGTGGCCTCGCGTTCGTTGTGGGCCGAGGCCAGCACCTCGCCGTGCGCGGACAGCAGGACGGCGCCCACCGGTACGTCGCCCGTGCCGCCCGCCAGGGCGGCCTGGTCGAGGGCGAGGCGCATGGCCGCCCGCCATGGTTCACGTACCGGGTCGGGCGCGGGCGCGGAGGCGTGCGGGGGCGTCACGGGGGCCTTTCGTTCGGATCGGGCCGGATGCGGGTGACGCCCGCCGCGAAGTGCGACGGCGAAGTGCGACGCGAAGTGCGGCGCGGCGCCTCGACGGCGGGCCCGGCCCGATCCGGACGGACGGACGGACCCTAGCGGACGGTCTCCAGCACCTCGGCGGCGCCCAGAGCGTCCGCGATCTCTGCCATCGCGTCGGACTCCAGGGCCAGCAGGTCCGTCTCGGACAGTCCGAGATCGGTGAGGATGGCGCGGTCGCCTACGGGGCCCGAGGGCACGGTCTCGCCGTCGGTCAGGCCGCTGTCGGGGCCGCTGTCGTCATAGGTCTCGTCTCGCTCGTCCGGTTCGCCGTCCTCCGTACCGTCGAGGTCCAGCGCGTCGAGGTCGTCGGCCGGGTCGTCGTCGTCCCCGCCGAGCAGTTCGTCAATGAGGATCTCCCCGTACGAGGAGCGGGCGGCCGAGGCCGCGTCGGAGACGTAGATCCGGGGGTCCTCCTCACCCTCCACACGGAGGATGCCGAACCAGGAGTCCTCCTGCTCGATGAAGACGAGAACCGTTTCCTCGTCCACCGAGGCTTCGCGGGCCAGGTCGGTCAGGTCCGACAAGGTCTCCACGTCGTCGAGATCTGTATCGCTCGCTTCCCATCCGTCTTCGGTGCGCGCGAGCAGTGCGGCGAAGTACACCGTGACTCTCCCACTGGTCAGAGGTGTGACGATTCAGAGATGTAGAGATGTGATGTGACGATTCCGCGAGTACGGGACGGTGCTCCGCCCCGCCCAATCGGCATCGTGGCAGAAACGAGCGCTTCGCGAGAGGTCTTCCGCCGTTGCGTCGGCAGGGCATTTTATTAGGCCCCTGTTCGGCCCCTCGTCGCGGCATGCCTCCGATGCCCCTGTTGCCGGTGGGCCGTGGGCCGGTGGGCCGGTGGGCCGGTCACCAGCGGAACGTACGCATCCGCATCTGCTGGCGCATCCGCGCGGCGCGGGCGCGGCGCGGTTTCACCCGCTCGCGCAGCGCCTTGGCCTCGTGCAGCTCCCGCAGGAACTGCGCGCGCCGCCGTCGGCGCGCCGCCTCGCTCTCCGGGCCGGTCTCGCTCTCCGGGCCGAGCCCGCCCGCCGGGCCCGCTTCCGGCTCCGTGCCCGCGCCCGCTTTCTGGGCGGCCTCGGGCGGCGGGACGGCCGTCGGCTCCGGCTCCGGCTCCGACTCCGACTCCGGCTTCGGCTTCGGCTCCGGGGGGCCATCCTGTCCACGGGGTCGTCCCCGGCCCAGGCCCCGTGTCCGCTTGTTCACGTCCTTCATCGACGCCTCATCACTCCAGGAGACTCCCCCACCACCTTCCCCCGACATCCGGTCCTGATGCCGACCGGCGCATGAACGGCTGGTGGCAGCGCGTACAGCCATGGCCCCCGGTTACTGTGGACGCCATGCGGATTCATGTCGTCGACCACCCGCTGGTGGCGCACAAACTCACCACGCTGCGCGATCGGCGCACCGACTCCCCGACCTTCCGGCGCCTCGCCGACGAGCTGGTCACCCTGCTCGCGTACGAGGCCACCCGGGACGTAAGGACCGAACAGGTCGACATCCAGACCCCTGTGCAGGGTACGACGGGGGTGAAGCTCTCCCACCCGCGTCCGCTGGTCGTCCCGATCCTGCGGGCCGGTCTGGGCATGCTGGACGGCATGGTGCGGCTGCTGCCCACCGCCGAGGTGGGCTTCCTGGGGATGATCCGTAACGAGGAGACCCTCCAGGCGTCCACGTACGCCACCCGGATGCCCGAGGACCTCTCGGGACGTCAGGTGTACGTACTCGACCCCATGCTGGCGACCGGCGGCACGCTGGTCGCGGCGATCCGCGAGCTGATCAAGCGCGGCGCGGACGACGTCACCGCCGTCGTGCTGCTTGCCGCGCCCGAGGGCGTCGAGGTGATGGAGCGTGAGCTGGCCGGCACTCCGGTGACCGTCGTCACGGCGGCTGTGGACGAGCGGCTCAACGAGAACGGCTACATCGTCCCGGGGCTGGGTGACGCCGGGGACCGTATGTACGGGACGGTCGACTAGTCGACTAGGTCCTGTCCGCCCGGACAGGAGCCGGGAACTGCCGACCGGGAACGGCAGACCGAGGACGGCCGATCGGGAACGGACAGGAGCCGGGAACGGCCGATCGGGAACGGCCCCGCGCCGTCAGCGCTGGGCCGTCCGGTGTTCCTTGTCCCGCGGCTCCTTGTCGTGCTCCTCGCCCCCGTCGTCCCCGCACGCCGCCGACGGCTTCGCGGGGGCGCTGAGGACGGCCAGTGCCTGATCGGCGTCCTTCTGTACGTTCAGCGCCTTGAACGCCGTACCGATGATCAGATCGACATCCTTGGACTTACGGGTGTCGGTCTTCGGCGCGGCCCCCTTCAACTGGGTGCCGAGGACGGTCAGGGCGCTGTCCGAGGCCGTCGGAGCGCCCAGCAGGATGCCGGTGCCCGGGACCTTCTTGTCGTAGGTCTCCGGCGCGTTGCCCACCTCGCCGATGACGAAGCCGCGCTTCTCCAGCTCGTCGGCGGTGGTCTTGGCCAGCCCGCCCCGCGTCGTCGCGTTGTAGACGTTGACGGTGATCTGGCCGGGCCGGGGCAGCGCCTTGGCGGTGACCGGCGAGGACGAGGGGGACGGCTCGCAGCCGGGCCGGTGCCCCGCGACTGTCGTGCTCTTGCCGCCGTCGCCCGAGAAGACGTCGATGAGCTGCGCCGTTCCCCAGCCCGCCAGGCCGAGCGCGGCGACGGCGGTGACAGCCGCGAGCACGATCCTGCGGCGATTACGGGGGCGGCGCATCCTCGGGTACTTGGAACCCGTGATGCGGTACTTTCCGCCCATGCCGGGGGGAGTCAGCATGCTCATGGCCGCAGCGTAATGCGCCCCGGTGATGTTTCCTACTAAATGATCAACCGGTTGGGTGGTCCTGGGCGGTATTGGGCCCGAAAGGCGTAGCCGTTCGAGTCGTCCGGTTGCCCGGACCGACGATTTGCCCCTATGGCGCCAGGGGACGGCTCAGCCCAGGTCCAGTTCCAGCACGCGCGCGTGCAGCACCTGGCGCTGCTGGAGCGCGGCGCGTACGGCGCGGTGCAGACCGTCCTCCAGATAGAGGTCGCCCCGCCACTTCACGACGTGGGCGAAGAGGTCGCCGTAGAACGTGGAGTCCTCGGCGAGCAGCGTCTCCAGGTCCAGCTGACCCTTCGTCGTCACCAACTGATCGAGGCGGACCGGGCGGGGCGCGACATCCGCCCACTGCCGGGTGGATTCCCGGCCGTGGTCGGGATACGGCCGCCCGTTACCGATGCGCTTGAAGATCACACGGAAAGCCTACCGGGCGAGCGGCTCCGGCCGCAGCAGTGGAGCCGGAGAGCCCCGGACTGTACCGATGGGTAAGCGTCGCATTCCGCATGAAAGCGGGCGTTGTGCGTGAGGCGCGTACGGAGTGATCCGGAAAAGCCGGAAACGGAATGCCCTCATCCGGCAGCGGTCCGGCAGCGGTCCGGCACCGGTCCGGCGGCGGTCCCGCAGCCGTCCCGCAGCCGCCCGGTGATTCTCCGGCGGTCCGGCGTTCCGGTGGTTTTTCCGGCCTGGACGGCGGCCCCTGCGGCGGGTGGTGGCCGGGGAGGCCCGCCCTCGCCGCGTTCCTCGCCGACGCCGACGCCACCACCACCACCCGACGGCTGCCCGGAGAGCCCGAGTGGCTCTCCGGGCAGCCGTCCTCGCGAGTGGCGGCTACGCCTTCGGCTCGTGGCCGTGGCCGTGGCCGTGGCCGTGCGGCGTGGCGGCGGCCTTTCGGCTCTTGGGCGCCGTGGTCGGCTTCTTGACGGTGCTGATGTCGTGGGCGTAGGTGCCCACGGCGTTGGCGATGACGCCGATGTTGATGTCGAACGCCTTCATGCTGATGTTGGACAGGTCGTCACAGGCCGCGTGGTAGCACTTGTCGTACGCCACCCCCGCCTCGCCGCCGTACCGCTTCGCCTGGGCCTCGGTCTTGACGCCCTCGGCTCCGGTGAAGGTGCCGCCCGCCGGGATGCCGACCTCGATGAAGGGCCCGTAGTCGGAGCGGCCGTCGAACGCGGTGCCCTCGTGCGGGATCCGCTTGCCGCCGAGGAAGTCGCTGATGTCCTTCTCCAGTTGGGCGGAGCCCGCCGGGCCGGGCTCGGCGTCCTCGCTGTCCGAGCCGTCGCCGTCGTAGACGAACTGGGCGTAGTTGGGGCTCGCGATCATGTCGAAGTTCAAGTACAACGCGATGTCGGAACGCTGCTTGTCGCTCAGCCCGTTGACGTAGTCCTCGGCGCCGAGCAGGCCCAGCTCCTCCGCCGACCACCAGGCGAAGCGCACCTTGTTCGTCGGCTTCTCGTGCGTCCGGGCGAGCTTGAGGGCGACTTCGAGCAGTCCGGCCGACCCCGAGCCGTTGTCGTTGATGCCGGGGCCCTCGGTGACGGAGTCGAGGTGGGCGCCGAGCATGACCGTACGGTCGGACCTGCCGCCCTTCGTCTCCGCGACCACGTTGCGCGTGGGGCGCTGCTCCTGGAACTGGCGGATCTCGAAGTCGACCGTGACCGGCCCCTTCGCGGCGTCGGCCGCGAGCGCCTGCCCGTCCTCCTGGCTGAGGGCGCCGGTCGGTACGACGCCGGCCGCCGGGTCGCCGAGGGTGCCGCCGAGCGGGCCGGGGACGTTGTTGTAGATGAGGGCGCCGACCGCGCCCGCCGCGCCCGCCTCCTTCTGCTTCTCGGCGAAGGTGCAGCCGCCGCGCTGGATGAGCGCGATCCGGCCCGTGTAGTCGCCGGAGGCGTAGTCGGCCGCCTCGCACCCTGTCGTCGCGTCGACCGGCACGGTGGCGATATCGGCCGTGATGCCGCCCTCCGGGGTGGACTTGGTGTACGACATCGCGGAGATCTCGACGTCGCGCGGCGTCGGCGAGGTGACCGAGAGCCTCTCTGCGAGCGTCTCGATGTACGTGATGTCGAAGGTCTCGTACGAGACCTGGTAACCGGCCTTCTTGAGGAGGCCGTAGACGTACGAGGCGCTCCGGTCGTGGCCCGGCGTGCCCGCCGCGCGGTTGCCGTCGCTCGCCTCCGCGATGGCCTGGAACTCCCTCAGGTGCTGGTGGGCGCTCTTCGCCGACGAGTCGCGTACCAGCTCCTTCGCGAGCCTCGCCGCGTCCCTGGCCGGGTCGTGCGGGCGTGCGGAGGCCGGGGAGGAGGCGGAGAGCAGCAGCGGTGCGGCGAGCGCGGTCGCGGCGGCAACTGCCACGAATCTGCGAGACGTTGCGATCACAAGGGTCCTCTCGATGCGAACGAATGTGAGCGAAGTTCCAGGAAAACTAACCATCGCGGCGTTGCTTGTGAACACATGTGGCACAGCTCACGGAACGTATCGCCGGATCAGGGCGCGCATCGGTCATGGGCCGGGCCGGTCATGGGCCGGGCCGGTACCGGTGCGCCCCGTCGCGTACTCAGTCCTTCTTCGGCTTCGCCGCCTTCGCCGCGCGCTTCGCCTCCTGCTTGAACGCCCGTACCTTGGCGAGCGACTCGGGCCCCGTGATGTCCGCCGCCGAGCGGTACGCGCCCTCGTCCCCGTACGGCCCCGCCGCCTTCCGCCAGCCCTCCGGACGTACCCCGAAGCGCTTGCCGAGCAGCGCCAGGAAGATCTGCGACTTCTGCCGGCCGAACCCGGGCAGCTCGCCGAGCCGGTCGCGCACCTCGGCGCCGGTGGCGACGTCGCGCCAGATCGCGGTGGGGTCGCCGTCGTAGTGCTCGACCAGGTACTGGCAGAGCTGCTGCACGCGCTTGGCCATGGAGCCCGGATAGCGGTGTACGGCGGGCTTGCGCGTGAACAGTTCGACGAAGGTGTCGGGGTCGTGGGCGGCGATCTCGTGGGCGTCCAGATCGTCGCGTCCCATGCGTACGGCCAGGGTCCAGGGGCCGCTGAAGGCCCACTCCATCGGGACCTGCTGGTCCAGCAGCATGCCGACGAGCGCGGCGAGCGGGCTGCGGCCGAGCAGGGCGTCGGCCTCGGGCTGTTGGGCGAGATGGATGGTGGTGCTCATCGCACGATAATCACCCGGCCCCGGCCGTCGGGCGGGGAGCCACGCGCAATCTGTCCTTTCATATGACTTTTGTGTGGTCCGGATGGGGGACACGGACGAGGGGTAGACCGAGGCCCAAAGGACAACTTCCGGAACGATCCCCGGGACCTTCGGGAAAGGCCGCTCGCCCGTGACGCAACCCTTCGAACTGCCGGATTTCTACCTGGCCTATCCGGCTCGGCTCAACCCCCACCTGGAGGAGGCCAGGGAGCACTCCAAGCGGTGGGCCAGGGACAGGGGAATGCTGGAGGGATCGGGCGTCTGGGAGGCGTCCGACCTCGACGCCCACGATTACGCCCTGCTCTGCGCCTACACCCATCCCGACTGCGACGGACCGGCGTTGTCGCTGGTCACCGACTGGTATGTGTGGGTGTTCTTCTTCGACGACCACTTCCTTGAGGTGTACAAAAAGCCCCAGGACCGCGAGGGCGGCAAGGCGTATCTCGACCGGCTCGCCGCCTTCATGCCGATGGACCTGTCCGACGGATTCCCCGAGCCGACCAATCCGGTCGAGGCCGGACTCGCCGACCTCTGGGCGCGCACGGTGCCGAGCATGTCCCTGGGGTGGCGCGAGCGGTTCGCGGAGTCGACGGAGAATCTGCTCAACGAGTCCGACTGGGAACTGGCCAACATCAACGCGGAGCGCGTGGCCAACCCCGTCGAGTACATCGAGATGCGCCGCAAGGTCGGCGGTGCGCCCTGGTCGGCCGGGCTCATCGAGTACGCGGCGGGTGCCGAGATCCCGGCGGCCCTCGCGGACTCCAGGCCGCTGCGGGTCCTGAAGGAGACGTTCTCGGACGCCGTCCACCTGCGCAACGACCTCTTCTCGTACCAGCGCGAGATCGAGGAGGAGGGCGAGCTGAGCAACGGCGTGCTCGTCCTGGAGACCTTCCTCGGCTGCACGACCCAGGAGGCGGCCGACGCCGTCAACGACCTGCTCACCTCCCGTATCCACCAGTTCGAGAACACCGCGCTGACGGAGCTGGGCCCCCTCTTCGCCGCCCGGGGCACCGACCCCCAGGGCGCCGCCGACACCCTCGCCTATGTGAAGGGGCTCCAGGACTGGCAGTCCGGCGGCCACGAGTGGCACATGCGCTCCAGCCGCTATATGAACGGCGCCGGGGACGCGGCGGACGGCGACGGCGCGCTGTTCTCCATGACGCCCGTCGGACTCGGCACATCGGCCTCCGACCTGGTGCGGTCCATCGGCGTGGGCGCGCCGATGCGCGCGCGCAGCCACAGCCACATCCCGTTCCAGCGGGTCGGGCCCTCCCGGCTGCCCGAGTTCGAGATGCCGTACGCGCTGAAGCTCAGCCCCCATCTGGACCACGCACGGGACCATGTCGCCGCGTGGGCGCACCGCATGGGCATCCTGGAGGCGCAGCCGGGCATGCCGGGCTCCGACGTCTGGGACGAGGAGCGGCTGCGCCGGATCGATCTGCCGCTCTGCTCCGCCGGTATCCATCCGGACGCCACGGAGGAGGGCCTCGACCTCACCTCCGACTGGCTGGCCTGGGGGACGTACGGGGACGACTACTTCCCGGTCGTGTACGGAAACGCGCGCGACCTGGCGGGCGCGCGGGCGTGCAACGAGCGGCTGTCGCTGTTCATGCCGCTGGACGACGTCCACGCGACCCCGGTGCCGGCCACCGGCCTTGAGCGGGGGCTGGCCGACCTGTGGGCGCGTACGGCGGGGCCGATGGAGCCGGAGGGGCGGCGTACGTTCCGCACGGCCGTCGAGGACATGACCGCCAGTTGGCTCTGGGAGCTGGACAACCAGGCGCAGAATCGTATCCCCGATCCGGTCGACTACATCGAGATGCGCCGGCGTACCTTCGGCTCGGACATGACGATGAGCCTGTCCCGGCTGGGCCACGGCAGGCAGGTGCCGCCCGAGATCTACCGGACGGGCCCGATGCGGTCCCTGGAGAACGCGGCGCAGGACTACGCCTGCCTGCTGAACGACGTCTTCTCGTACCAGAAGGAGATCGAGTTCGAGGGCGAGGTGCACAACGGACTGCTCGTCGTGCAGTCCTTCTTCAACTGCGACTATCCGACGGCCTTGCGGATCATCGACGATCTGATGAAGTCGCGTATGCGCCAGTTCCAGCATGTCGCCGCCAACGAACTGCCTGTCCTGTACGACGACTTCGCTCTCGACGCGGACGCGCGCGCGGTGCTGGACGGCTATGTGGAGGAGCTGGAGAACTGGCTCTCCGGCATCCTCAACTGGCACCACGGCTGCAAGCGTTACAAGGAGGCCGAGCTGCTGGAGGACCGGGCCGGGATCACCCGCTGGCTGCCGCCCGCGCCCTCCGGCCTCGGTGTCTCGGCGGCGCGGCTGCGGCTGCCCGGCTGGGAGCCCACCGGGCCTTCGCCACGGCCCACCGGGCCTTCGCCACGGCCCACCGGGCCCGCGACGCGGTCCACCGGGCCTTCGACAGGGTCCGGCGGGCCCGCGACGCGGCTCTCCGGGCCCTCGACGCGGGCGGTGCCCCATATGGCCTCGTAACCCACCAGCGGTCAACGGCGTTTGGCATCCGGTCGAAGTGATGTTCACCGGGATGGGGGACGTGGGTTGGCGAGTGGAGAGGCGCGCTACGGGCGGACGGGGGCGGCGGAGTCCCCGCCCGCCCGGTCGGCTGTCCTGAAGGCCGTCGCGGGATGGGTGCCGGGGGAACCGGTACGGAACGACGCGCTGCCCGCCGGGTGGGGCGTCGACGACGCGTGGGTGCGCGCGCGCACC
>NZ_QQNA01000116.1 GCF_003346515.1 Streptomyces corynorhini | reverse complement strand
CGCGTCGTACGCGTCCTGCGGGACCCGCAGGACGAGCGTCGACGTCACCTCGTCGTCCTCGACCCGCTCGGTGGTCTCGTTCCGCACCAGCCCGCCCGCCTTCTCGGCCGCCGTCCGCGCCGTGCCCAGCGCCTTCCGCGCGTCCCGGACCTCGACGGTCAGCTCGGCCGTACGGATCACCTGGGCCCCCACCACCGCGGGGTTCCTGCCGTCCGCCGCCTTCCCCTCGGCGCCCGGCGCCCCGGTCGCGGCGACGGCCGCACCGCCGTCCTCGCCGCCCTTCTCGCCCCGCGCGCCGTCCGCCTGCCGCTCGACACCCCTGGCCTTGCCCGCCGAGTCGGAAGACGAGCCCGCGCCGCATCCCGCGAGCGTGAGCGAGACGGTGAGAACCACTGCCGCTACCGCCGGTTTCGCACGCATGATCGGCCCCCCTGGAAACGTGTGTGTCCGATGCCGGTTCGACGTACGGGACGGGTGGGCGGGTTGCCCTTTCGCGATTCCGAAGCGGTCACGACCCGGACTCGGAACGGGGGTGCTCGGGGCCACCGGGCCGTTTGAGAGAGTGGGGCCCATGGAGTCGTCGAGCGCACAGCACGTGAACACGCGTACGGGCCATGTTGTCGTCATCGGAGGCGGCATCGCAGGTCTCGCCGCGGCGCACCGGCTGCTGGACACCGGGGTACGGGTGACACTGCTGGAGGCCACCGACCGGCTCGGCGGAAAGCTGCGCACCGGCGAGATCGCGGGCGCCCCCGTCGACCTCGGCGCCGAGTCGATGCTCGCGCGCCGCCCCGAGGCCGTCGAACTCGCCGAGGCCGTCGGGCTCGGCGCGCTGTTCCGGCCGCCGACCGCGACCAACGCCTCGGTCTGGACGCGCGGTGCGCTGCGGCCCCTGCCCAAGGGCCATGTGATGGGCGTCCCCGGCGACCCCGCCGCCCTCGCCGGGCTGCTCTCCGCCGAGGGGCTCGCCCGGATCGCCAGGGAGGACGAACTGCCGCCCGCCGAGGTCGGCGACGACGTCTCGGTCGGCGGCCATGTCGCGAGCCGGCTCGGCCGCGAGGTCGTCGACCGGCTGGTGGAGCCGCTGCTCGGCGGGGTCTACGCGGGCGACGCGTACCGCCTGTCCATGCGGGCGGCCGTCCCCCAGCTCTTCGACGCCGTCAGAACCCACGACTCGCTGCTCGCCGCCGTCCGCCACCTCCAGGCGAAGACCGCCGCCAACCCCGGCACCGGCGCTGTGTTCGCCGGGATCGAGGGCGGCGTGGGCCTGCTGCCGGGCGCCGTCGCCGACGCCGTACGGGCGGGCGGCGGGGACATCCTGCTGGAGACCCCCGTGCTCGGCCTCGGCCGCGCCTCCGACGGCTGGCGCGTACGCACCGAAGGCGGGGTGCTGGCCGCCGACGGGGTGATCCTCGCGACCCCCGCCTGGTCCGCCTCGGTGCTGCTCGCCGAGGAGGCCCCGGCCGCCGCCGCCGTACTCGCCGACGTCGAGTACGCCTCGATGGCCCTGATCACCATGGCCTTCCGCCACGACGACCTGGCCGGCGCGGTGCCCGGGGGCAGTGGCTTCCTCGTACCGCCGGTGGACGGCCGCACCATCAAGGCGGCGACCTTCTCCACCCGCAAGTGGGGCTGGGTCGCCGACGCCGCGCCCGGCCTCTTCGTGCTGCGCACCTCCGTCGGCCGCTACGGCGAGGAGGAACAGCTCCAGCGCGAGGACGAAGAACTGGTCGATGTCTCCCTGACCGACCTGGGGGAGGCGTTCGGGCTCGCCGCCCGGCCGGTGGCCACCGAGGTGACCCGGTGGACCGACGGCCTGCCCCAGTACGCCGTCGGCCATCCCGACCGGGTCCTCCGGATCCGCGAGGCCGTCGCCGCGCTGCCCGGTCTGCGGGTCTGCGGCGCGGCCTACGACGGCGTCGGCATCCCGGCCTGCGTCGCGAGCGCCCGGCGGGCGGCGGACGAGATCATCGCCACGTCGACCCTGGCGCGGGGCACCGGACGGGGCGCGGGAGAATAGCCCTATGACTGCTGCTCCAGAGAAGACCCCGAACGCGGGCAAGAAGGCCAAGGACCTCAACGAGGTCATCCGCTACACGCTGTGGTCCGTCTTCACACTGCGCGAGGCGCTGCCCGAGGACCGCTCCGGTTACGCGGAAGAGGTCCAGGAGCTGTTCGACCAGCTCGCCGCCGAGGACGTCACCGTACGCGGCGCGTACGACGTGTCCGGGCTGCGCGCCGACGCCGACGTCATGATCTGGTGGCACGCGGAGACTGCGGACGAACTCCAGGGCGCCTACAACCGCTTCCGCCGCACGCGGCTCGGCCGGGCGCTGGAGCCCGTCTGGTCGAACATGGCGCTGCACCGCCCCGCGGAGTTCAACAAGTCGCACGTGCCGGCCTTCCTGGCCGACGAGACGCCCCGCGACTATGTCAGCGTCTACCCCTTCGTGCGGTCCTACGACTGGTACCTGCTCCCCGACGAGGACCGGCGCAAGATGCTCGCGGACCACGGGAAGATGGCCCGCGGTTACCCGGACGTACGGGCCAACACTGTGGCATCCTTCTCGCTCGGCGACTACGAGTGGATCCTGGCCTTCGAGGCCGACGAGCTGTACCGGATCGTCGACCTGATGCGTCATCTGCGCGGCTCCCAGGCGCGGCTGTACGTTCGGGAAGAGGTGCCGTTCTACACCGGCCGCCGCAAGTCGGTGGCGGATCTGGTGGCCGGGCTCGCATAGGGCCGCGCATGACGTGGCCGGGGCCGCCAGCGGCGGACCCGGCCATCCCACCCGGAAGATCAGACGACCGGCGCGGTCTCCTGCCGCGCACGTGTCCGTCCAGCGACACCGGGTTCGGCTCCGGGTTCCCATCGGTCGCCGGCCTGCGGACGCGTGGCGACGGGGAGCGGGGAGGGTTCTTCCTCCTCCCCGTCCCCGCCCGTGCCGCGCCGGTCGCGGCCGATGGAACCCGGGTCGGTGCTCCCCGGCCCTCGGAAAGCACGCCCCGACAGCCCGGTCGGCGCTCAGCCGCGGGGAACGGGACCGATCCTCGGGAGCGGGTCGGCGCTCTCGGCGGCCGCTTCGAGCGAGACCGGGTTCGGCTCCGCGTGGGGCGCGCACCGGGCGCCGCCCACCGGCGCCCGGCCGAGCAGCAGATAGTCCTCCAGATAGCTGTCGATACAGGCGTTCGAGCCGCCCGCGACCCCGTGCGTGCCCGCGTCCCGCTCCGTCACCAGCACCGATCCCGCCAGCCGCCGCCGCAGCTCCAGCGCGCCCGCGTACGGCGTCGCCGCGTCCCGTTCCGCCGCCAGGATCAGCGTCGGGGGCAGCTCGCCCGGCCGGGTGCCGACGTCGAGCGGGGTCTGCCGGGGCGCCGGCCAGTAGGCGCAGGGCAGATTCATGAAGGCGTTGTCCCAGGTCTCGAACGGCGCGGTGCGCGCGAGTTCGGTGTTGTCCCGGTCCCAGGTCCGCCAGTCCGTCGGCCAGGGCGCGTCGTTGCACTCGACGGCGGTGTACACGGCGTTGCCGTTCTCGCTGTCGGCGGCGGCCTCGGGGCGGGGCGTGGCCTGCTCGATCAGCGGTTTCGGATTGCCCTTGACGTACTCGGAGAGCGCGGTGGCGCGGATCGCCCAGTAGTCGTCGTAGTACCCGGCGGAGAGCATCACGCCCTGGAGCTGACCGGGCCCGACCTTCCCGCCGGCCGGCTCGTGCGTGACCCCGGCACGCACCTTCTCGTAGTTCTTCCGTACCTCCTCGACGTCGCCGCCCAGGTGGTACGTCGTGTCGTGCCGGGCGATCCAGCCGAGGAAGTCCGTCCAGCGCCGCTCGAACGCCGCCGACTGGTCGAGGTTGTTGCGGTACCAGATCTTCCGGGGGTCGGGGTCGACCGCCGAGTCGAAGACCATCCGGCGGACGTGGGACGGGAAGAGCGTCGCGTAGACCGCGCCGAAGTAGGTGCCGTACGAGGCGCCGAGATAGGTCAGCTTCTGCTCGCCGAGCGCCGCGCGCAGCACGTCGAGATCGCGGGCGTTGTTGAGCGAGTTGTAGTGGGGGAGCGCCGCCCCCGCGTGGTCGGCGCAGCCCCGCGCGTACGCCTTCGCCTCCGCGATCCGCTCGCGCTTGTACGACTCGGAGGGGTACGTCGGTGCCTGGGTGGGGGCCTTCAGGGTGTCCGCCGGGTCCTCGCAGGACAGCGGCGCGGAGCGGCCGACGCCGCGCGGCGCGTAGCCGACGATGTCGTACGCCCCGGCGATCCGCTTCCACTCGGGCAGTTCGGCGGCGAGCGGGAAGTACATGCTGGAGGCGCCGGGACCACCGGGGTTGAAGACCAGCGCGCCCTGCCGCTGCGCGGCCGGACCGCTCGCCTCGACGCGGCTGACGGTGAGGGAGATCTTCCGGCCGTCGGGCTCCGCGTAGTCGAGGGGGACCTCGACGGTGCCGCAGGTGACGGGGGCGGGCAGCGACTCGGCCTCGGGGCAGGCGCCGAACGCGATTTTGGCCGCCCCGGCCCGCTCGGCCGCGCGCGCCACCCCCCGGGTCTCGTGGGCGCGGGCCCGCGCGGCGGCGTACAGGTCCGCGGCCGGGCCCGCCCCGGCGGTCGCGCCGTCCGCGGGGGCGGCGACGAGCCCCGACAGGACCAGGGAGCCGAGGGCGGTCAGAGCCCCGCACTTCACAACTGCTCTCATCGCGTTCCCTTCGTGCGTGCGGTCGTGGGATCAACCGCACAACAGAGGGTCGGCAGCGCGCGGGGGCGAAGCAAGGACCGGTGGGCGGTGTCGGGGCCAATGACCCCTATGCGCCCGCCGGGCGCGCCGGGCGCGACAGGGTGGTGTCCGGGAGCGGGAGTTCGCGCGTGTCACCGCCCCGCGAGCGCGGCACGGGCCACGCGGACGAGACGGGTGGCGCGGCGCGGCGGTCGCGCTCCTGCGCGCTCCTGCCACCACAGGGACAGCCGTCGCCGCACGGCGTGGCTCTCGGGCCGCCCGGCCGTCAGCAGGTGCTCGGCGAAGTCGAGCGCGTCGCGGCGGTAACCGGCGCGCAGGGGTCGGCTCGCCGCGTATCCGAGGAACGCCGCGCGGTAGTCGGCGCCGAGGATCCGCGGCAGCTCGGGCGCGATCCTGGCGACGACACCGGCGCGCTTCACGGAGAGGGCCCGGCTCTGCACCCGCAGCCGCCTGCGGTCGAACCCCTCGGGCACGGGGGTGCCGGCGACCAGGGCGGAGAGCAGGGCCGTCTCGGCGAGGGCGAGGCGTTGGCGCGCGTCCTCGCCGTCGCCGTCGCCGCTGTCGCTGTCGCTGGGGGTGGAGTTGCCGGTGCCAGTCCCGGTGCCGGTGCCGGTGCCGGTGCCGGTGCCGTCCGCCGTCCTCGGCGGGCGGGCCGTACCCGGTGTCGGGGCCGCCGCGTCGATCGTCTCCCGTATCGCCGTCAGCTCCCCGGCCAGCTCCGCCGCGGGCGGGAAGTCGTCGTCGCGCTCCAGCAGCACCCCGGGCGGGTCCACCCGCGCGCGCAGCTCGGCCAGCAGGTCGAGTACGGGCCGGGACACCGGGTGGGCGTGGGTGTCGTGCCAGACCCCGTCGCGCTCGACCCCGCCCGCGACATGGACGTACGCGATTGCCTCGACCGGCAGTTCGTCCAGCGCCCTGAGCGGGTCCTCGCCTCGGTTCACGTGGTTGGTGTGCAGGTTGGCCACGTCGATGAGCAGCCGGACACCGGTGCGTTCCACCAGCTCCGCGAGGAACCGCCCCTCGCTCATCTCCTCGTCCGGCCAGCTGATCAGGGCGGCGATGTTCTCCACCGCCAGCGGCACGGGCAGCGAGTCCTGCGCGATCCGTACGTTCTCGCAGAGCACCCGCAGCGCGTCCCGGGTCCGCGGGACGGGCAGCAGATGGCCCGCTTCGAGCGGCGGCGACGCGGTGCGCTCGCCGCCCGCCCTGACGAACGCGATGTGTTCGGTCACCAGCGGGGAGCCGAGCGCCTCGGCCCGCCGCGCCAGCTCCGCCAGCCGCCCGGCGTCCGGCCGGTCCGCGCCGCCGAGACCCAGCGACACCCCGTGCGGGACGACGGTGACGCCGCGCTCGCGCAGCCGTACCAGCGAGTCGGGCAGCTGCCCGGGACAGAGGTTCTCCGCGACGGCCTCGACCCAGTCGACCCCGGTCAGCGACTCCACCGCCCCGGCGATCTCCGGCCGCCAGCCGACGCCGACTCCCAGCCGTGGTGCGCTCCCGCGCGGTGTGCCGTTCATCGCTTCCCCCTGGCCGTGTGCGGCCGTCCGTACGCGGCCGTCCGTGTGCAGTGGCTATGGCCCGGCCGGGGCCGTCCGAACCCGGTAAGGGGGACGTTCAGAGGTTGATTTGAGGTTCCGCCGTAACGACCGGTCCGCCGTGACGACCGGTTCCGCCGTGACGACCGGTCCGCCGTGACGACCGGTTCCGCCGTAACGACCGGTCCGCCGTGACGACCGGTTCCGCCGTGACGACCGGTTCCGGAGGCGACCTGTTCCGGAGACGACCTGCTCCGGAACCGGCTGATCCCTCCCCCCGGTGGAGCAGGGGGGAGGGATCAGCCGCGGGGACGGGCGTGCGCGTCAGGGGGAGGGCGTCGGCGCGTCCTCCGGGTCGGGCCGGTTGGTGTTGATCGCGGTCGGCGCGCCGGGCTGCGTCGAGGGCTCGGAGGTGAACGTCTCGTTCCCGGTGGGCTCGATGGGCGCGGCGGCGGGCGGCAGGTTGCCGTTGGGCGGCGGCGGGCCGCTCGGGCTCTCGGTCAGGGTGCCGGCGGCCTCGTTGGCGAGGGCGTCGAAGTCGACCTTGCCGGTGGCCTCCAGCATCGTGATGTGGTCGAGGACGGTGACGTTCGCGTCGCTGGCCAGCTGCCGGATCAGTTCGTTCCTGGTGGTGTGCCGCACCAGCGCGATGGCCGAGAAGACCTTGCCGTGCGCGTTACGCAGCAGATTCGCGAACTTCCGCTCGTACTCGTCGCCCTGAGCCTCGGACAGCTCCCGCAGCCAGCCCTGCTGCTGCTCGGTGGGCTGGTTCGGCAGCTCGACGCCGAGTTTCGCCGCCACCGAGATGGCACGCTTGTCGAGGTCGGTGTGGCCGACCACCAGGTGGTCACCGCAGTCCTTGATGGCCTGGGTCGGGGCCCGGTCGATCGCCTGCTGTCCGGCCGGCAGCTCCCAGAGCCCGGCCAGCCGCACCTTGACCAGCAGATCGCGGTCGGACGCGGTCAGGGGCCCCCACTGGGTCGAGACCGTCGACGCGGCGACGTTCGCCTGCCCGGTCCCGGAACGGTCGGCGTACGACCACACGGGGAACGCCAACGCCGCCACCGTGGCGATCAATCCAGCGATGATGAGCGCCGTACCGTTGATGCGTCGCAACAATGTGCTGCCTCCCGAACCGAGTTGTGACACCGCTGAATCAACCACGGGGTCGACCGGTCGTTCAACCCGAGTGGCGGTAACGGGAGATACGTACGCGAGGGCGGGAGCGTTCAGCGCGTCGGCACGGATGATCACCGGCCGCCGATCACCGCCGCCGATCGCCGTGACGGCCCACGGGCGCGCTCCCCCGATCACCCCCACCGCCCTCCCCGCGACAGCTCGGATCCGGCCAACTCGGCGTTGGGCAGCCGCGTCGTGCCCGAGGCGGCCCATTGACAGGGTGAAATGCTCAGGCCAAATATTGTCCTCGCCCGCCTCCCTCGCCCCACGAATCCGATCGTTCACCGCACGGATGAGAGGACGCCCTTGTCGGCGACGAACAACCCCCGGGTCCCGTCAGACGCCCCCCGGGACGCTGAACAGCTCCTTCCCCTGTCCTTCGGACAGCAGCGGCTGTGGACCATCTCCCATTCCGAGGACGCCAGTACGGCGTACAACTGCCTGATGGCCTTCCGCGTGCGCGGACCGCTCGACCGCACGACGCTCTCCCGGGCCCTCGGCGCGGTGGCGGACCGGCAGGAGTCGCTGCGGACCCGGTTCGTCCGTGCCGACGGCGAGGCCCGGCAGCGGATCGACCCACCCGGGGCGGAGTTCGCGCTGACCGCGGTGGACCTGACCGGAGCGGCCGATCCGGAGGCGGACCTCGCCGAGCTGCAACTCCAGGAACGTGAGATCCCCTTCGACCTGGTCCGCGGACCGCTGGCCCGCGCCCGGCTGGCCGTCCTCGGCCCCGCGCACCACGCGCTCCTGGTGACGGCACACCACACCGTCTTCGACGGGACGTCGGTGGAGATCATGATGCGCGACCTCGGCGCCTGCTACGCCGGGCTGCGGCGGGGCGTGCCCGACCCGCTGCCGCCGCTCACCACCCCGTACGCCGCCCACACCCGGCGCCAGCTGCGCTGGGCCGAGGGCGACGAGGCCGAGACCCAGACCCGCTACTGGCGGGAAGCCCTGGAGGGCGCCCCGCCGCTGCTCGCCCTGCCCACGGACCGGCCGCGTCCGCCCGAGCAGAGCTACGCCGGGGCCCGCGTCGCGGTCCGCCTCGACCCCTCGGTCACCTCGGAGCTGCGGGCGCTGGCCCACGCCGAGGGCGCCACGCTGTTCACGGCGCTGCTGACCGGCTGGTACACCCTGCTGCACCGGCTCACCGGCGAGGAGGACCTCGTCGTCGGCGTCCCCGTGTCGGGCCGTACCGCACCCGACGCCACCGACGTGATCGGCTTCTTCGTCAACTCCCTCCCCCTGCGGGTCGACCTCTCCGGCGGCCCGAGCGGCACCGAGGCGCTGCGCCGCGTCCACGCGTCTCTGCGGGCGGGCCTGGACCATCAGCGACTGCCGCTGGAACGGGTGGTGAGCGCGGTCAACCCGCCGCGCAGCCCCGCCCATACCCCGCTCTTCCAGACGATGCTGTCCTGGGGCGTGGTCTCCTTCAAAGGCATGCTGGAGCTGCCCGACGCCGAGGTCGAACCGCTCGACTTCCCCGGTGGATCGGCGATGTTCGACCTGGCGCTCTCGCTGGCCAGGGAGGACGGCGGCGTCAGCGGCTACCTGGACTACCCGCACGCGCTGTTCGACGACGAGACGGCCCGCGCCTACGTCCGCTACCTGATACGCCTGCTGACCCGGATCGCCGCGGAACCTGGCCGCGGCATCGACGACATCGAGCTGCTGGACGACGAGGAGCGGCTGCGGCTGCTGGCCGAGGGCCGCGGACGGATCACCTCCGAGCCCGCCGCGGGACCGCTCGACCGCTTCCGGGAGCAGGTCCGCGTACGGCCCGACGCCCCCGCGGTGGTCGCCGGGGGCACCGAGCTGACCTATGCCGCCCTCGACCGGCGCGCCAACCGGCTCGCCCACGCCCTCATCGCCAGGGGCGTGCGGCCCGGCGAGGTGGTGGGCCTGCACTGCGGACGCTCCGCCGAGTTCCTGGTGGGCATCTGGGGCGTGCTGAAGGCGGGCGCCGGATACCTTCCGCTGGACCCCGGCCAGCCCGTGGGACGGCTGCGCGTCATCGTGGAGGAGGCCGCGCCCGCCGTGATCCTCAGCGACCGCGCGGCGCCGCCCGGCCCCTGGCCGTCCTTGCGGGAGGTGGAGGACGAGGCGGTGTGCGAGGAGCCGCCCGGCGTCACGAGCGGCCCCTCCGATCTCGCCTACGTGATCTACACCTCGGGTTCCACGGGCCGCCCCAAGGGCGTGGCCGTCACCCACGGCAACGTGGCCAACCTGATCGGCACCTGGCTGGCCCGCCACGACGCCGTCCCCGGCGAGGCGTCCTCCGCGTGGGCGAGCATCGGCTTCGACGCCTCCGTGCACGAACTCTTCGTCCCCCTCACCACGGGCGCCGTGCTGCACCTGGTCCCCGAGGAGCTGCGCGGCGACCCCGAGGCGCTGATGGGCTGGCTGCGCGAGCACCGGATCGTGCACGCCTGGCTGCCCGCCGCGTACGTCACGTGGATCGACGAGGACCCGGCGGAGCGGCTGGCGGGACTGGCGCTGCGGCAGCTCGCCACGGGCGCGGAGCCCCTGCCGGAGAAGGCGCTGCACCGGATGCGCGAGATCCTGCCGGGCCTGAGCGTCCGTTACGTGTACGGGCCGACCGAGACCACGGTCTACAGCGTCACCCACGACGACCCCCGGGACCTGGAGACGCGCTGCCCCATCGGCCGCCCCGTCGACAACACCCGGATCTACCTGCTGGACCGGCGCGGCGTCCCCGTACCGCCCGGGGTCGCGGGGGAGGTGTTCATCGGCGGCGCCGGTGTCGCGCGGGGATATCTGAACCGGCCCGAGCTGACCGAGGAGCGTTTCCTGCCGGACCCCTTCCACCCCGGTGGACGGGTCTACCGCACCGGGGACCTGGCACGTCGGCTCCCCGACGGGAACTACGCGTTCGCCGGCCGCGTCGACGACCAGGTCAAACTGCGCGGCTTCCGCATCGAACCTGGGGAGGTCGCCGCCGCGCTGCGCGAGCTGCCGGGCGTCACCGAGGCCGCCGTGCTCGCCGACCGCGACCCGGCCGGTGAGCCGCGCCTGGTGGCGGGCATCGGCCGTACCGGGGGCACCCCGCTGGGGGCACACGAGTGGCGCGTCGCGCTCGCCGACCGGTTGCCGGACTACATGATCCCCTCCCTGTTCGCCGAGTTCCCGCGGCTGCCCCTCAACCGCAGCGGCAAGCTGGACCGCGGGGCGCTGCTGGAGCGGGCCAGGGAGGCGGCGCCCGTCCAGGTCAACACCCAAGCCCCCCGCGACCACGTCGAGATGGCGCTGTACCGGATCTGGCGGCAGGTACTGGTGCGTCCCGGCGTCGGCGTCACGGACGACTTCTTCGCGCTCGGCGGCACCTCCCTCGCCGCCATCAAGGTCGCCCACCTCGTCCGTGAGCACTTCGGTACGGCCCTGCCGATCCGTGAGGTCCTCCAGCACCCCACGATCGAACGGCTCGCCGCACGCCTGCGCACGAAGGCACCGGGGGGCGCGGAGGGGGACGGAGAAGGGGAGACGGGCGCGGAGACGGACGCGGCCCTGATCGAATTCCGGCCCTCCCGCGACGGGCGGCGCGTGGTGTGCGTCCATCCCGCCGGTGGCACGGCGTTCTGCTACCTGCCGCTGGCCACGGCCCTGCCGGACGAGACCGGCGTCCAGGGAGTGCAGGCGCCGGGGATCAACGCGGGTGAGCTTCCGCTGCCGTCGGTGGAGGCCATGGCGGAGCACTACCTGTCGCTCGTACGGCCCGGTCCCGACGAGTCGCTGGTGCTGTGCGGGCTGTCCTTCGGCGGCCTGGTCGCGCACGAGATGGGACGTCGGCTCGCCGAGGCCGGCCACCGGCGTACGGCGGTGGTCCTGCTCGACACGCACGGCGCCGACGACCCGGCCAGACGCGCGGTGTTCGAGCCGGTCGGCGCGGCGGAGTTCCGCGAGAAACTCGTCCGCTTCAACGGCATGTACCCCGGCATCGACGACGCGCAGATCGACCGGTACTTCCGGATCTACAACCACAACCGTGTCGCCGCCCGCGACCACACCCCGCCGCCGACGGACGCCCCGCTGCTGCTCGTCCAGGCCGAACCGGACGCGCCCGACCCCGAGGAGGCGGCCGCGGCGGACGCGGAACTGCGCGGGTTCTGGCAGCGCCGGGCTCTCGGCGGCCTCACCGTCGAGCGGGTCAAGGGCGGCCACTGGGATGTGCTGGAAGGCGAGAGCGTCCCGTTCATAGCCGACCTGATCACCGGCCAACTCGACCGGCTCGACGCCCGAGCCGCGGCCACGACCGCGCCGGAGGCATGACCGGGCGCACCCGCCGTACCCACCTCCCCCGCCCGCACACCACCCCCGCACGTCCCCCACCTCCGCGCGCCCGACCGTGCCGGAACGACCACCCAGGAGTACGCGATGGAGCCCTACGAGCTGGACGCCCTCAAGGCCATCACCACCAGGCCGCCGCGTGACTACCGGGAGATCTCCGTGGCTCCCGTGACGCCCGTCATCGGGGCCGAGGTCACCGGCGTCGACCTCGCCCGGATCACCGACGCGCAACTGGCCGAGATCGAGGCCGCCTTCCTCGACCACCACGTCCTGGTCTTCCGCGACCAGGAGATCACCGTGGACGACCACAAGCGCTTCGCCGGTCACTTCGGCGAACTGCGCCCGGTCAACCCCCCGCCGGAGGAGGGCGACCCCCACGTCCTGGAGATCAGGACCAGCGCGGGCGCCGGGAACGTCGCGGGCAACGCCTGGCACGCCGACGGCACGGCGGACGCCGAGCCCTCCCTCGGCTCGATGCTGTACATCACCGAGACCCCGGAGGGCGACAGCGGGGGCGACACCCTGTTCGCCAACATGCACCTGGCGTACGAGATGCTCTCACCGACGATGCGCGGCCTCCTCGACGGTCTGACCGGCATCCACGACGGGGCGCACAGCTTCCGCGGCTACACGGTGCCGGCGAACTACGAGATACCGGTCAACGAGCACCCCGTCGTCGTGCGCCACCCCGTGACCGGCCGTCCGCTCCTCTACGTCAACCAGGCGTACACGTCGCGGATCCCCCAGCTCTCCGAGGACGAGAGCGACGCGCTGCTGCGGATGCTGTTCACCGTCGTCGCGCAGCGGCCGATGCTCCACTGCCGCGTCCGCTGGACCCCGGGGACCCTGGTCTTCTGGGACAACCGCTGCGTCCAGCACCACGCGACGTACGACTACTACCCGCACACCCGCTACGGCAGGCGCGTCGCGATCAACGGCGGTCCGCTGAAGGGCTGATCCCGTCCCCGGCCGGCCGCCGCCACTCGGCCGCGACCGTGAGCCCCGGGGCGATCTCCGTGAAGCCCGCGTCCCGGACCAACGGCCCGTCGCCGGCGATGAGCTGACGCCAGCGGGCCGGGGGAGCGGTGCGTACGGCGAGGGGGAAGCCCGCCTCGCGCCACGCCTCGCGCTCCTTGTCGTCCAGCTCCCACCAGAGGAGCTGGGCGCCGTGGCCGGTCTGGGCCATGGCCTTGCCCGCCGTCATGTCGAGGTCGGGGCTCAGCCACAGGACCGGGACGCCGGGGGCGGGGGCGGGCGGCGGTGCGGGGTCGTCGAGTTCGGTGCCGGAGACCTGGAGCTTGGCCAGCTCCTTGGGCCAGCCGTCCAGGGGGACGGGCGGGAAGACGCGCACCAGGGCGGCGGACGACGTCTCCGTGTCCGCGCCCGTGCCGGTCAGGGTGAGGCCGGGCAGCGTGGTGGCCCGGCGCCACTCCGCGCCGCGCGCCCGCCGTACCACCTTGCGGATCCGGGCGTCCTGCCACTCCCGGATCGCGCGGGCCCACTCGCCCTCGCTCTCGCCCTCGCCCAGCGACCTCTCGTCGGAGAGCATCGCGAGCACGGCGCGGGCCGCCGTCTCCAAGGCGTCGGTGCGGGCCGGGGGAGCGGCCTTCTCGATCCGTACGACCAGGGGCAGCACGAACTGCGGTGCCTCGTCGCGGATGGTCCGTTCGGACCGGAAAGGGCTGTCGGTGGTGCTGTCGCTGCTCACGCGTCCAGTCTGCCAGCCGCCGCGCCCGCCGCTTTCGTGGCGTAATCCCGTAACATCCCTTGGCCGGAACAGGGTCTCCGGGTGACGATGCACGCTATGAAGAGCGATCTATTCTCCTCGGAGTACCTGGCGGAGCCCGCCACCGCCCCCGGGATGACACTCCAGAACCCCAAATCGATCAAGTACGCCGTCAGCGGCGAGATGTACGCACGGCAGGGATCCATGATCGCCTTCCGCGGAAATCTCCAGTTCGAGCGCAAGGGCCAGGGGATCGGCGGGCTGCTCAAGCGCGCCGTGACGGGCGAGGGCCTGCCGCTGATGGCGGTCAGGGGGCAGGGCGAGGTGTGGTTCGCGCAGGAGGCGGCGAACTGTTTCATCGTCGAACTCGACCAGGGCGACGCGCTCACCATCAACGGCCGCAACGTGCTTTGCTTCGACCCGACCCTCGCCTACGAGATAAGGACGGTGAAGGGCGCGGGCATGGCCGGGGGCGGCCTGTTCAACAGCCTGTTCACCGGCTACGGCAAGCTCGGCGTGATCTGCGAGGGCAACCCCATCGTCATCCCGGTCACCGCACAGGCCCCGGTGTACGTGGACACGGACGCGGTCGTCGGCTGGAGCGCGCAGCTCGGCACCTCGCTGCACCGTTCGCAGTCCGTGGGCTCGATGATCCGCGGCGGCTCGGGCGAGGCCGTCCAGCTCATGCTGCAGGGCGAGGGGTTCGTGATCATCCGGCCGAGCGAGGCCACCCCCGCCGAACACTGACCCGGTCCGCGTCCGCGTCCGCGTGCGGCGCGGCGGTCACCGGGCCGCGCCGCCCCGCCGCGCTGGCCGAGTACCCTTGCCGGCATGACCGAGGAGCAGACGGCCGGGACGACCGCGGCCGAGCGGACCGCCGTCGAGCCGACCGCCGTCGAGCCGACCCCCGGGGCCGCGTACGCCGACTGTGTGCTGTGCGGGGAGCCCACCGAGCACCTGGCGACGGTGAAGGGCGCGACGCTGTGCCCCGTCTGCGCGTGGCAGGAGGCCCAGCGCACGGCCTGCTCGGGCTGACACCGCCGGGTCAGTGCCTCATCAGCTCCGAGACCTTGACGAAGCGGTACCCCCGCTTGCGCAGCTCGGGGACGACTCTCCGGACGGCGTCCTCCGTCACCGGCGCCGCGCTGCGCGTGCAGTGCATCACCACCAGCGAGCCCGGCTCCACCCCCGTCAGCACCTCCCGCGCGACCGCGTCCGCGTCCGTCGCGAAGGCGTCGCCGCTGACCACGTCCCACTGCACCGCCGTGACCTTGGCAGGGGCGAGGGCGCGGCGCGCCTTGTCGTCGTAACAGCCGCCGGGGAAGCGGAAGTACGGCACCACATTGCGCGCCCCCGCCTTCTCGAACGCCGCGAAGGCCCGCTGGACGTCCGAGGCCATCCGCTCCTCGCCGACGACCGGCAGCCCGTAGCAGTCGGGGGTGAAGGCGTAGTGGCTGTAGGAGTGGTTGGCGATCTCGAAGAGCGGGTCGTTGCCGATCTCCTTCGCCTGTGTCGGGTACTCCTCGGCCCACCGCCCGGTCATGAAGACCGTGGAGGGCACGTCGAGCCGGCGCAGCAGGGCGATCAGCGACGGGTTGTCGAACCGCTCGCCGCCCGCCGCCCGTGGGCCCTGGTCGGCGGTCATGTCGGCGTCGAAGGTGAGCGCCACGGTCTTTCCCGCGCCCTTGCCGCCGCGTGCGAAGACCGGCGTCAGCCCGCCCGCCCCCGGTGCCAGGGTCGGCGGCCCCTGCACCGCCGGGACGGAGGCGGCCACGGAACGGGCGGGGGAGGGGCCGTTGGCCGGGGGCTGTCCGCCGCTGTCACCGCATCCGGTGAGGGCGGCGCTCAGCACGGCGAGAGCGGCGAGAACGCGTACATGTCTGGTCACGCACGGAAAATATATGATGATCTACCAAGAACGGTTGTACGGCGCTCCCTCGGCCGCAAGATGACGCCTACGCCCCCTCCAACAGCCTCTTCCGGCTCTTCTCCAGATCGAAGCCCCCCGCCGGATACGCCGGATCCAGCGCCTCCAGATGCTCCAGCAGCAGGGTGCCGATCGCCCAGTTCCGATACCACTTGCGGTCCGCCGGGACCAGGTACCAGGGCGCCGTGTCGGTGGAGCAGCGGCGCAGGGCCACCTCGTAGGCGGCCCGGTAGTCGGGCCACAGCGCGCGCTCGTCGATGTCCGCCGCGCTGAACTTCCAGTGCTTGTCCGGATGGTCGAGACGGGCCAGCAGCCGGTCGCGCTGCTCCTCGTACCCGAGGTGCAGAAAGACCTTCACCAGGGTCACGCCGTCGTCGGCCAGCTCCTGCTCGAAGCGGTTGATCAGCTCGTAGCGGTGGCCCAGCTCCCGGTGCGCGGCCAGCTGGTGGACCCGGGCGATCAGGACGTCCTCGTAGTGCGAACGGTCGAAGATCCCGATCTCGCCCGGCTCCGGCAGCGCCCGCCTGACCCGCCACAGGAAGTCGTGCTTGCGCTCCTCCGGCGTCGGCGCCTTGAACGCCCTGATCCGGCAGCCGGACGGATTGAACAGGCCGATCACATGTTTGATCGTGCCGCCCTTGCCGCTCGTGTCCATCCCCTGGAGGACCAGCAGCACCCGGCGCCGGTCACCGGTGGTGCTGGCCGCGTACAGCCGCTCCTGGAGCCCCGCGAGCCGCTGCGCCGAACGGGCGACCGCCTCCAGCGCCGCCGCCTTGTCCTTCGGCGCGCCGGGGCCGCCGGGGGTGGCCCGGGTGTCGTACGCGGTGAGGTCGACGCGCTCGCCGCCGGGGACGCGCAGCAGCTCGCGCAGGCCGGGCGACGGCCGCCGCCTCCCGGCGCCGACCGCCACCCGGTCCGGCTTCGTACGGGTCGTCCTGCCCGCCTTGGTACCCGCCTTGGTACCCGCCTTGGTACCGGCCTTCTTGCCGGTCTTCTTCGCCTTCTTCTTCGTGTCGGAACTGGCCACCGCGCGCACCTTTCCCTTCCCTCGCTTCCTTCGAGGGTGCGGCGGATCGGCGCGCACGGCGACCGCTGGCGGGGCCGCCGTCAGCGCCAGGGGCCGGTCACGGCGAAGGTCGTCCCCGGGTGGTAGCAGTTCACGTACATCGTCCGGCCGTCGGGCGAGAAGGTCACCCCGGCGAACTCGCCCCACTCCGGCCGCTCCGGCGTTCCCACGTTCTGCGCGCCGCGCGCCATCGGGTACACCGCGCCGCGCGGGGTCACCCCGAAGACGTGCTGCGCGCCGCCGCCGTCCTCGCAGACCATCAGGCCGCCGCTGGGCGCGAGACAGATGTTGTCGGGGGACTCGCCCGGCAGATCGATGTCCGTGTCAGGACCGAAGACGATCACCAGGGTGAGCCGCCGCCGCCTCGGCTCGTACTTCCACACCTGCCCGTAGTGGTCCGCCGCCGAGCCCTCCGAGCGGTGCGCGAAGCTGGAGACGACGTACACGCACCCCTCGCCCCAGTAGCAGCCCTCCAGCTTCTGGGCGTGGGTGATGCCCTTCGGGCCGAAGTCCTGGTACCGGATGGGTGTCCCGTCCGCGAGCGGGTCGGGCACGGGCACCCACTCGATCCGGTCGAAGGCCGTGCCCGGCTCCTGGACGGTCGACAGGTCCGGCACGCCCGGCACGCGCATCGCCTCCAGCGCGCCGCCCGCGCGCAGCGAACCGATCCCGCCGCGCGGCTTCTCCGGCAGGAAACGGTAGAAGAGGCCGAACGGGTGGTCGAACGCGTCCTCGGTCTCGTACACGATGCCGCTGTCCGGGTCGATCGCGACCGCCTCGTGCTGGAAGCGGCCCATGGCGGTCAGCGGCACGGCCCCGGTGCGGTGCGGATCGGCGCCGTCCACCTCGAAGATGAACCCGTGGTCCTTGGTGTACCCGTTGGTACCCGCCCGGTCCTCGGTCTCCTCGCAGGTCAGCCAGGTGCCCCAAGGGGTGGGCCCGCCCGCGCAGTTGACCGCGGTGCCCGCGATGGCCACGCGCTCGCCGAGGACCTCGCCGCGCCCGTCCACTTCGAGCGCCGTGCAGCCGCCCTTGCCCATCGGGTCGTAGGTCAGTCCGGGGACGACGGGTACGGCGATCGGCGCGGTGACCCGGTTCTCGTGGTTGCGTACGAGGTGCGTCCGGCCCCGGCGTCCCGCGAACGCGGCCATGCCGTCGTGGTTGCTCGGGACTCGGCCCTCTCCCGACAGCAGCCGGTCGCCCTCCCGGGAGAGCACCTTGTAGCGGAACCCCCGGGGCAGGTCGAGCAGGCCGTCCGGGTCGGTGACCAGCGGACCGTAGCCGCTGCCGGACGGTCGCGGTGCGGCGGTGGCGGTACCGGTGAACAGCTCCGATACGGCCCCGGTGAAGGCGATCGACGCGGCGGTGGCGCCGGTGCGGGCGAGCATCTGACGTCGTGTCGCTGACATGAGGCAACTCCCTGCTGGCGGACAGGAGACGTGACCCGCATGTGTGTAGCACGTCACAGGGGACGCGTGAACCATGCGGGCCACCAGGAGCCTCTGGTGTCGCGCGGGGGTGCGCAACGGGCCGCCCACCGGATCCGGCTGGTTCCGGTGGGCGGTGGCGACGCGGTCGCGGGGAGTCCGTCCCGGCGACCGGGGATCAGGCCAGGGACGCGCTCAGGGTGATGTCCGTACCGGTGAGCGCCTGGCTGACCGGGCAGTTCGCCTTCGCGTCCTGGGCCGCCTTCTCGAAGCCCGCCGTGTCCAGCCCCGGCACCTCGCCGCGCACCGTGAGGTGGATGCCGGTGATGCCGGTGCCCGGCTGGAAGGTGACCTCCGCCTGGGTGGTCAGCCGGGTCGGCGGGGTCCCGCCGGTGGCCAGGCCGTTGGACAGGGCCATCGAGAAGCAGCTGGAGTGCGCGGCGGCGATCAGCTCCTCCGGGCTCGTCCTCCCGTTCGCGCTCTCCGCGCGCGAGGGCCAGGAGACCGCCTGGTCGGGGATGCCGGAGGAGTCGAAGATGACGGTGCCTGAGCCCTTGAGGAGGTCGCCCTCCCAGACGGTGTGCGCCTGACGCGTGGTGGCCATGATGAACCCTTCTTCCTGCTGCTCGAACGGGTGACGGGGGTCATGAGCGGTACGCCACAGAACCTACTCGGCGACCAGCCCCTTCGCGTCCCGCGCCAGCGCCGTGAGCCGGGAGATCGCCCGGAAGTACTTCTTGCGGTAGCCGCCGTTCAGCATCTCGTCGCTGAACAACCGGTCGAACGGGAGTCCGGAGGCGAGGACGGGCACCTCCCGGTCGTACAGCCGGTCCGCGAGGACGACGAGCCGCAGCGCCGTCGACTGGTCGGGCACCGCCGTGACGTCCGTGAGGCAGACGGCCCGCACCCCGTCCGTGAGCGCCCCGTACCGGCTCGGGTGGACGGCGGCCAGGTGGTCGAGGAGCCCGGGGAAGTCGTCCAGGCTGGCGCCCTCGGTGGCGTAGGCGGCCTTGGTCACCTGCTCGTCCGAGAACGGCGCGGGAGCCTCGGGCAGCCCCCGGTGCCGGTAGTCCTCGCCGTCGATGCGCAGCGGCCGGAACCGCGCCGAGAGCCCCTGTATCTCGCGCAGGAAGTCGGCGGCGGCGAACCGGCCCTCGCCGAGCTTGCCCGGCAGCGTGTTCGAGGTCGCGGCCAGCGCCACACCGGCGTCGACGAGCCGGCCGAGCAGCGACGAGACGAGGACGGTGTCGCCCGGGTCGTCCAGTTCGAATTCGTCGATGCACAGGAGCCGGTGGCCGCCCAGGGTGCTCACGGTCTGCTGGAAGCCCAGCGCGCCCACCAGGTTCGTCAGCTCGACAAACGTGCCGAAAGCTTTCTCCTCGGCCGGGGCCGGGGTCGCGTGCCACAGGGACGCCAGCAGGTGGGTCTTGCCGACCCCGTACCCGCCGTCCAGATACACCCCGCGCGGTCCGGTGGGCCGCTGCGGCTTCCTGGCGAACCAGCGCCGCCCGCCGCCGCCGGGACCGCCGGCCGGCCGCGCGCCGAGCCCGGCCGCGAAGGCGCTCAGGACGGTGACGGCCTCGGACTGGCTGGGCTGGTTCGGGTCCGGTACGTACGTGTCGAACCGTACGGAGTCGAAGCGCGGCGGCGGGACCATCTCGGCGACCAGCCGTTCGGCCGGGACGCGCGGCTCACGTGCGCAGAGGGCGAACGGGGCCGCCTCGGTCAGGGGGGTGCGGCCGGAGGCGGCGGTGGATGACGACACAGTTCCTCAGTTTAGGGTCTTTCGTTTGGATCAGGCCGGATGAGGGAGCGGGGTCTGGTGCCGTGGATCGCAAGGCGGAGGAGGGAGCCCACGCGGAGCGGATGGGGTCTCCCCTGGTCGAGCGAAGCCGAGACCTTGGGGATGAGTGACGACAACGCGGCGAGGCGCGGTGCCAGGGCTCGCGAGCCCGGCATGATCCAAACGAGAGGCCCTGAGCGCCGTGCCAGACTGCTTCCCATGCGACGCCTGTTCCCTGTGACCGATCAGACACCCTCCGACGCCGATCGGGAATGGACGCTCGACGAACTGGCCGACGCCTACGCCTACCCGGTCACCGACGGCGGGAACGGGGTGTGGCTGCGCGCCAACATGGTCACCACGCTGGACGGCGCGGCCCAGCACGACGGGCGCTCGCAGTTCCTCTCCTCGGCCGCCGACATGCGGATCTTCGGCACGCTGCGCGGGCTGGCCGACGCCGTGGTGGTGGGCGCGGAAACGGTTCGCCTTGAGGGGTACCGGCCCGCCCGCGCCCGGGGCGCCTTCGCCGCGCGGCGCGCGGCGGCGGGCCAGCGTCCCGCGCCGGTGATCGCCGTGGTCAGCGCGAGCCTGGACCTGGACTTCACCGCCCCGCTCTTCACCGAACCGCTGGTCCCCACCCTCCTCCTGACCGGCGCGGCGGCTCCCCCCGAGCGGATCGGCGCGGCGCGGCGGGCGGGCGCGGAGGTGGCGATCGCCGGGGACGGTCCCGGGGTCGACCCCGTACGGGCCGTGCGGGCCCTGGCCGACCGGGGGCTGACGAGGCTGCTCACCGAGGGCGGGCCCCGGCTGCTCGGCCAGTTCGTCGCGGCGGGCGCCCTGGACGAGATGTGTCTGACGCTGTCCCCGACCCTGACCGCCGGTTCCGCGCAGCGCATCACCGACGGCCCGGCCCCGGCCGTGCCCGAGTGGTTCGCGCTGGCCGCGCTGCTGGAGCAGGACGGCTTCCTCTTCACCCGCTACCGCCGCGCCTGACGACCGTGGCGTCCTGCCCGGTCTCCGGCCCTCGCCCGGCCCGTCCGGCAATCAGCGGAATTTACCGTTCCGGTTAGCTTCCTGTGGGCAGACTTAATCCCACAGACCCCGTGCGGGCACGGGGAAGGATGGTTTCAGCAGGGGTCGGAAGGCCCTTGAAGCGGAAGGGCGCGTGCCGTGTTCACAAGCGTATTGATGATCGAGAAGCCGCTGTCGCCCGAGGACGTCGAATTCGTCACCACCCTGCACGGCGACGAGACGGTCTCCTTCGTCGTGCTCATGCAGCCACGCGGCGACCAGGCCGATCTGCTGCTGCGCGCCATCGACGACGTCGCGGTCGGCGAGCTGCGCAACGCCGCCCGCGAGGGCGATGAACCGGAGGGCGGTCAGGCCAGACAGCCCGCGGAACTGGCCCTGAACGTCTCCCTGGCCGAACTGCGCGCCCAGGGTGCCGAGGCCAGCGGGCTCGTCGTCGAGCGGCACCCGCTCGACCGGCTCAAGGAGGTCGTGGACGACACCGGGGCCGATGAGGTGATCGTGCTCACCGAGCCGCACTACGTGGAGGAGTTCTTCCACCGGGACTGGGCCTCCCGGGCCCGGCACAAGGTCGGCGTACCGGTGCTCAAACTCTTCGCGCACAGCGAATAGGCTGACGGCGACGCGCAGAACCTGACGCGCGTCCCGCTCGCACCCTGGGAGAGACACGTATGGCATCCGGTACCGGTATCCCCGTCGCCATGGAACGGCCGCACTTCATCGGTATCGGCGGCGCCGGAATGTCGGGAATCGCCAAGATCCTCGCCCAGCGCGGCGCCAAGGTCGCGGGCAGCGACGCCAAGGAGTCGGCGACCGCGGAGGCGCTGCGGGCGCTGGGGGCCACCGTGCACATCGGTCACGCCGCGGAGCACCTCGCGGACGACGCGTCGTGCGTGGTCGTCTCCAGCGCCATCCGCGCCGACAACCCCGAGCTGGCCCGCGCCGCCGAGCTGTCCGTGCCCGTCGTGCACCGCTCCGACGCGCTGGCCTCGCTGATGGGCGGCGCGCGCTCGATCGCCGTCGCGGGCACCCACGGCAAGACCACGACCACCTCCATGCTCGCCGTCGCGCTCACCGAGCTGAACCTCGACCCGTCGTACGCCATCGGCGGCGACCTCGCGGGCCCCGGCACGAACGCGCGCCACGGCGAGGGGGAGATCTTCGTCGCGGAGGCGGACGAGAGCGACCGCAGCTTCCAGAAGTACGACCCCGAGGTCGCGATCGTCCTCAACGTCGAGCTGGACCACCACGCGAACTACGCGTCGATGGACGAGATCTACGAGTCCTTCGAGACGTTCGTCGGCAAGGTCGTCCCCGGCGGCACCCTGGTGATCGCGGCCGACCAGCCGGGCGCCGTCGAGCTGACCGCGCGCGTCCGCGCCCTGTCCACGCTCAAGGTGGTCACGTACGGCGAGTCCGAGGACGCGGACGTCCGCGTCCACAAGGTCACCGCGCGCGGCCTGACCAGCGAGGTCACCGTCGTGCTCGACGGCCGCTTCCTCACCTTCACCGTCTCGGTCCCCGGCCGCCACTACGCCCACAACGCGGTCGCCGCGCTGGCCGCGGGCGTGGCCCTGGGCATCCCGGCGCACAATCTGGCCTCCGCGCTCGGCACGTACACCGGCGTCAAGCGCCGCCTCCAGCTCAAGGGCGAGGCGGCGGGCGTCCAGGTCATCGACTCCTACGCGCACCACCCCACCGAGATGACCGCCGACCTGGAGGCGATGCGCGCCGCCGCGGAACCCGGCTCCCGGCTGCTCGTGGTCTTCCAGCCGCACCTGTTCTCCCGTACCCAGGAGCTGGCCACGGAGATGGGCCGGTCCCTCACCCTCGCCGACGCCTCGGTGGTCCTCGACATCTACCCGGCCCGCGAGGACCCGATCCCCGGCGTCACCAGCGCGCTGATCACCGACGCGGCACGGGCCGCGGGCGCCGACGTCACGGCCGTCCACGACAAGGACCTGGTCCCGGACACCGTCGCGGGAATGGCACGGCCCGGCGATCTCGTTCTCACCATGGGCGCCGGAGACGTGACGGACCTCGGTCCGCGCGTCCTCGCCCGGCTGACGGACCGACCGGCCGACTGAGGAGAACGACATGGCGTACGACATCGACAAGCCGGACGAGCAGTGGCGCGCGGAGCTGTCGCCCGCGGAGTACCAGGTACTGCGCAAGGCGGGCACCGAGCCCGCTTTCGTCGGCGAGTACACCGACACCAAGACGGCCGGTGTCTACTCCTGCCGCGCCTGCGACGCCGAACTCTTCCGCTCCGACACGAAGTTCGAGTCGCACTGCGGCTGGCCGTCCTTCTACGACCCGAAGGACACCGACGCGGTCGAGCTGATCGAGGACACCTCCCACGGCATGCGCCGCGTCGAGGTGCGCTGCGCCCGCTGCGGCTCGCACCTGGGCCACGTCTTCGAGGGCGAGGGATACGCGACCCCGACGGACCAGCGCTACTGCATCAACAGCATCTCGCTGCGGCTGGCGCCGGACGCGGGCTGAGCGGGCGGGAGGGCCGGGGCGGCCGGGGGCGTGCGGATCACGGTCGGCCGCCCTCCGTACGCCCCCGGCCGCCGAAGCGCAGTCCCAGTCTGCCCAGCGCTCCCGGCCGCTTCCAGGCGCGGAACTCCTCGGCGCGGCTGCTCGCCGTGGCCCGCAGACACCGCTCGACGGCCTCGGTGTCCTCGGCGGACAGCGCGCGCACCACGGGCCGCAGCACCGTGGCGAGCAGGGCGGTACGCGTCCTGTCCCAGGCCGGGTTGGCGCCCGGGAGCGACGACCACATGGTGAAGCAGTCCGCCACGTGGGCGGGGACGGTACGCAGCCGCTCGCGCACCCGGTCCTCACGGGCCGCCCGGTCGTACGCGGCGAGCAGCTCCGGATCGCCGCAGTGGACCAGCGCGTACACCTCGCCGTCGGGCCGCTCCTCGGAGAGCAGCCCCCGGGCCAGGGCCTCGAACGCCGTGTCCAGGACGGCCGGTTCCACCGGCTCCGCCCCGGCGCGCAGCCGCAGCGCCCGCTCGGTCCAGCCCGTGTCCGCCGCACGCTCCCGCAGCTTCCCGGCGAATTCGAGGAGCAGCAGGGCGCCGCGCTGCCGGGCCGACAGCTCCTGCGGGAAGCAGCGCAGCAGGTCGTGGGCGAGATCCGGGGCGTCGGCGCGGTAGCGCGCGGTGGTGTCCGAAGAGGTGGTGTCCGAAACGGCCGGGGACGCGGTGGCCGCGTACGGGGTCGACGGGGCGGCGCGGTGTCCGGCCGGCGGCTCCCGGAGCGCGTCCCCCGGCCCGTCGAGCGCCGCCGCCATCAGCGCGCTCCAGGTGCCCGCCGCCCGGTGCGCGTCGGAGCCGGTCCCCGCGAGCAGCAGCCGCGCCTCACCGGCGCTCGGCGTACCGCCCTCCCACACCAGCCGGACGGCGGTACGCAGGACCAGCGGGTCGGCGAACGTGGAGACGCCCGCGGCCCGCACCACCTCGTTCATGGCGGCGACGCGGTCGGTGTCCCCGGCCGCACCGCCCACCGGGATCCCGGAGTCGTGGACCCGCGCGCACATCCGCAGGTGCGGCAGCGTCTGCACGCCTCGCGGCGAGAGGGGGACGAGCCCCAACAGCCGCACGGCGGCCGGGGGATCGGCGGCGGCCAGCGCGTCGAGCGCGCTGAGCAGCGCGCTGCGCAGATCGAAGTGGTCCTCCAGCGCGGCCGCCACCGCGGGCGTCCAGGCCCGCTCGGGGTCGGCGATCAGCGCGTGGGACAGCCGCCGCGCGAGGTCCGGCAGCAGATCCGCGCAGTCCACGCCGAGCGGCTCGGCGAGCCGCAGCAGCTCCACCGCGCGGGTGACGGGCGGCCCGTCGCCGTCCGCGCCGTCCGTGCCGTCCGCGCTGCCCGCGCTGCCCGCGCTGCCCGCGACGCCCGCGCGCAGTTCGCCTGCCAGTTCCGCCGCCAGGCGCCGCCTGAGGTCGTCGGGCAGCGACGCGGGGCGCGGCACGCCCAGCCCGATCCCGGCGTCCGGGGTACGGAGCGCCTCGGTCAGGACGAGCGCCCCGAGCGGCGCGGTCACCGCCGCCGGAACCCGGCCGTCGAGAGCGGCGAACAGCCCGGCCAGGGCGGCGGTCTCGGCGGGCGTACGGTCCTCGGCCGGTGCGCACAGGCCGGTCAGGAACCGGGGCAGCCGTCCGGCCGCCTCCAGCGCGCGCGTGTGCGCCCGCTCGCACGCCCAGAGCGCCGCTTCCCCGCGGCCGTGCGTCCCCGGGCTGATCCCGGTGCACAGGGCGAGCGCCGCCAGCGGCCCCGCCGCGAACCGCTCGCCCGGCAACTCGACGGCCTCGGCGAACAGTTCGGGCGCCCTGCCCAGCCAGACGCGCGCGGCGGTCAGCGCCCAGGCATCCGGCGCGGGCGGCTCCGTCCCGTGCGCGGGGCGCGGCCCGGGCGCCGCGCCGCCGTCCCCGCGGCGGTCGAGCACCAGGGAGCGCGGATCGTGCCGGTCCAGGTCCTGGGCGTCGTCCGGCAGGACCCCGACGATCCGCTGCCGGGCGAGCCGGGGCCGCCGCGTGTACGTGGTGAAGGTCAGCCGGTGGGCTGCCGCGCGCGGCAGCACGGTGCTGGCCAGCGCGATCCACCGCGCCACATCGGCGCTGTCCCGCTCCACCAGGATGATCTGCCGGTCGGGCACGCGCAGACCGGCGAAGAACTCCGCGAGGCACCCGGCGCGGTCGGCGGCGAACGACACCAGGTCGCGCCGGTCGAAGCCCCGTGCCACCGGCAGCTCGGCGAGCGGCGCGGGGCTGCCGCCCTCGGGGGCGCCGAGCGCCCACTGCGGAGAGTCCCAGGCGCTGATGGGCGTCGCCCCGGCGGAGAGCGGGGCGTCCACCGGCACATGGACGGCGTGGGCGTGGGCCCGGACGTTCCCCGGGCCCCCGCCGTGGCCGGCGCCCGTGTACACCGTCCTGGCCAGCAGCCGGCTGCCGTCGGCGAGCACGCTGTGGCTGAACGCCGTCGGGAGCGGGGCGGATTCGGCCGCCGTCGTACCCGTCGTACCCGTCGTACCCGTCGTACCCGTCGTACCCGTCGTACCCGTCGGATCCGGCGCCTCGGGCGGCGGCTCGTACCCGATGAGCTGCTCCGCCTCTCTGAGCAGGGACTCGGGCACGCCCGGGGTGACCGCCGTGCGGCGGAAGCCGGACCCGTCGGGTCCCGGCCGCTCCGAGGTGTAGTGCAGCTGTGCCAGGCTCATGCGCCGGCTCCCTTACTCCGCGACGTGCCGACGGGCGCGGGCCCGGCGGGGCGCCGGGCGGTCCGAGGCGATGTCCGGACTCCCGGCCCACCGTGCGCCCCCGTAGCCCCTGTTGAGCTGTGCGGGCACCATCCCAGCAGATCTTCTACCGCATCTGCCACCGCTCGCGTCGGGTTTTGGGGGGTTCCCGCCGGACCGCCCGGCCGGGGCGGGCCGCCGCACCCGCGCCTCAGGCCGGCTGGAGCAGGTCCCAGCGGTTGCCGTAGAGGTCCTCGAAGACCGCGACCGTGCCGTACGGCTCGTGGCGCGGCTCCTCCAGGAAGCGGACGTCGGCGGCCAGCATGCGGGCGTGGTCGCGGGCGAAGTCCTCGGTGTGCAGGAAGAAGCCGACCCGGCCGCCCGTCTGCGCGCCGACGCTCGCGCGCTGGGCCTCGTCGCGGGCGCGGGCCAGCAGCAGACCGGGGGAGTGGCCGGGGGAGCGGCCGGGCGCGGGCGGGCCGGTGACGGCCGCCGGGCGCGGGCGGACCACGACCCAGCGGGAGCCGTCGCCCCGGTCGGTGTCCTCGACCAGTTCGAAGCCGAGCGCGTGCGTGTAGAAGGCGAGGGCCCTGTCGTAGTCGTCCACGACAAGGGTGACCAGGGCGATAGAGGGCATGACGGAAAGTTATACGTATGACTTACTGCTCGGCAAATAGAGCCCGGCGGGTACTAGCATCGAGGGGGAAGCGACCACGGGGGCGGACCGCGCCGCGCGTGCGCGGGACGGACAAGGGCGGAGGCGATGGCGTGCGGCTGTTCCGGCGGGGGCCGAGGCGTGACGGACGCGACGCGCCCCGCGACCCGGCGTTCTCCTTCTTCTCGGTCGACGAGGCCGCGCTCTTCCGTGGCCAGGTCCGCGAGGCGTTCGCGGAGCACGGCCTGGAGGTCACGCTCTACGCGGACTCGGTGACGGACAGCGCGGGCCGCCGGTTCGGCCTGGGCAACCTCGCGGCGGTCTGCCACAACGACGAGCGCGGCCCCCGGGTCTGGGGCGACCTCGCCCGTCGGCACGCGGGCATGGTGCTGCGCACGATGGACGGCCCGTCCGCGCTGGACACCCTGGCGCCCGAGCAGATCCGCGCCCAGCTCTACCCCCGGGTGATCGGCGAGGACGGCCTCGACCCGCAGTCCTTCGGATACGCGCGCTCGGTCGCCCCCGGGCTGTACGAGGTGCTCGCCCTCGATCTCCCCGAGAGCGTCATGATGCTCACCGACGAGGCGCTGGAGCCGCTCGGCGAGATCCGGCGGCTGCGGCAGCGCGCGCTGGAGAACCTGCGCGACCTGCCGGTGGAGGGCCGCGAGACCGTCAGGGACGCCGACGGGCGGCGCTTCGAGGTGATCCTCGGCGACTCGTTCTACACGGCGAGCCGGGTGCTGGCCCTGGAGTCGGTCGTGCACGACGTGACCGGGCAGCGGATCCCGCCGGAGGGCGCGCTCGTCGCGATGCCCTTCCGGCATCAGCTCGCCTTCCACGTCATCAGGGACACCACCGTCGTCCCGTCCCTGAACGCCCTGGCGGCCTTCGCCGCCTCGGGCTACGCGGACACCCCGGGGGCGATCAGCCCGCACGTCTACTGGTGGCGCGGCGGCACGCTCACCCAGCTCAGCGCGCGCGAGGGCGACGGGCTGCGGATCGTCGTCGGGGACGACTTCCACGCGCTGCTGGAGCGGCTGACCGCGCGCGACAGCCCGGAGTAGGGGCGGCTGTCGCACGGGACCGGCTGTCGCATGGGACCGCCGTCGCACGGGACCGGCTGTCGCACGGGACCGCCGTCGCACGGGACCGGCCGTCGCATCGGGCGCCCGCCGCCCGGTCGCGGCCGTTGCCGCCGCCGGGCGTCCCCGTGGTGCGGACCGCCGTACAACGCCCCGTCCCACGGGGACCGGGGACGGCGCGGCGCCACGCGGCGGGGGAGGTCACCCCTCGGCCAGCACCGCGCACGACTCCGGCGGCAGCCGCAGCACGCCGTCCGCCCACGCCGTCCCCGGCCGGTCCCAGGCGGACGCCACCCCGGCCCGCACGTCCGCGCCGCCCACCGGGATCTCCACCGGATCTCCCGAGAGGTTCACCGCGACCCGCAGATCGCCCCTGCGGTAGGTCAGCCAGCGCGCCACCTCGTCGTACGCCACCCGTACCGCCGCCAGATCCGGATCGGTGAGGTCCGGCCGCGCGTGACGCAGCGCGATCAGCTCGCGGTACCAGGCCAGCAGGCGCGCGTGCGGTTGCCTGGTCCGCTCGGAGCGGTCCAGGCAGGAACGCTCCCGGGTACGGGGATCCTGCGGGTCGGGGATGTCCTCGGCCGCCCAGCCGTGCGACGCGAACTCCCGCCGCCTGCCGTCGCGTACGGCACGGGCCAGCTCCGGATCGGTGTGGTCGGTGAAGAACTGCCAGGGTGTGGTCGCGCCCCACTCCTCGCCCATGAACAGCATCGGGACGCAGGGCCCCGTCAGCACCAGGGTGGCCGCGCAGGCGAGCAGCCCCGGGGAGAGCGTGGCCGACAGCCGGTCGCCGAGCGCGCGGTTGCCGATCTGGTCGTGCGTCTGCGCGTAGCCGAGGAAGCGGTGCGCGGGGGTGCTCGTACGGTCGACGGGCCGGCCGTGCGTCCGGCCCCGGAAGCTCGAATACGTACCGTCGTGGAAGAAGACCCGGGTGAGGGTCTTGGCGAGCGCGGCCAGCGGCTCGCGGGCGAAGTCCGCGTAGTAGCCCTGGGATTCACCGGTGAGAGCGGCGTGCAGGGCGTGGTGGAAGTCGTCGTTCCACTGCGCGTGCAGCCCGAGCCCGCCCTGCGCGCGGGGGGTGGTCGTACGCGGGTCGCCGAGATCGGACTCGGCGATCAGGAAGAGCGGACGCCCCAGATCGGCGCCCAGCGCGTCGACCGCGGCCGACAGCTCCTCCAGAAAGGTCAGCGCGCGCCCGTCGGCCAGGGCGTGCACGGCGTCGAGCCGCAGCCCGTCCAGGCGGAAGTCCCGCAGCCAGGCCAGCGCGCTGCCCAGCAGGTAGGCGCGCACCTCGTCCGAGCCGGGCGCGTCGAGATTGACGGCGGCGCCCCACGGGGTGTGGTGCGTCTCGGTGAAGTACGGGCCGAAGCGCGGCAGATGGTTGCCGGACGGGCCGAGGTGGTTGTGGACCACGTCGAGCACCACGCCCAGGCCGAGCCCGTGGGCCGCGTCGACGAAGCGCTTGAGCCCCGCGGGACCGCCGTACGGCTCGTGCACCGCCCACAGCGACACCCCCTCGTACCCCCATCCGTGGGTGCCGGGGAACGGGCACACCGGCATCAGCTCGACGTGCGTGATCCCCAGCGCGGCCAGCTCGGCGAGGTGCTCCGCCGCCGCGTCGAAGGTGCCCTCGCGGGTGAAGGTGCCGAGGTGCAGCTCGTACAGGACGGCGCCGGACAGCCCGCGGCCCGGCCACGGGACGCGCCACTCGTACGCGTTGTGGTCCACGACGGCGCTCGGTCCATCGGGCCCCTGCGGCTGCCGCCGCGAGCGCGGATCGGGCAGCGGGGGGCCGCCGTCGAGCGCGAAGGCGTACCGGGTGCCGTCGGCGGCCTCCGGGGTCTCGGCCGTCCACCAGCCGGGGCGCTCGGGGTCGGGGCGCATGGACGTACCGGCGGCCCCGTCGGACGTCTCAGGATCCGACCCCGCGAACCGCAGCACGACCCGGTCGCGCGCCTGCGGTGCCCACACCTCGAACCGCACGAGTGGCTCCCCCTTGTCGTCGCCGGACCTGCCGTCGCCGGTCCTGCCGTCCCCCTCCTCCATGGTGACAAGAGTGGCGGCCCGGGGCCCGGTGATCGCGGCGAATCGGGTGGCCGCGATAATGACGGACCGTCTGGACACCTCACGCCTTCCGGAAGGACAATCACGTCTGTGACGTCCTCCTTCGAGTCCCACACGCACCCCGCGCGGCTCTCCGACGCCGAGCGGGACCGGGTCCTCGCGGTGCTCAGGGAGGGCGCGGCCCAGGGCAAGCTGTCCCACGACACGTTTCTGCGCAGGATGGATCTGGCGCTGGCGGCCCGCCAGGTCGAGCAGCTGCGACCGCTCACCGCGGACCTGGAGCCCGAATCCCCCTGGGCGCGGCGGCTGTTCGGCACGGTCGGCCGGGTGTCGGCGTTCTCGCAGCGGCTGCGCCGGGCCTGGCAGGCCGAGAAGCTGCCGAAACTGCTGCTGCCGCAGCCCGGCCCGTATCCGCTGCGCATAGGGCGTGACCCGCTGAACGGACTGCGGCTCAGCCACGACACGGTCTCCCGGCTGCACGCCGAGCTGAGCATGCAGGGCGGCCTGTGGATTCTGCGCGACCTCGGCTCCACCAACGGCACGACGGTCAACGGCCGCCGGGTGACGACTACGGCCGTGGTGCGGGACGGGGACATGGTCGGTTTCGGGCAGATGAGCTTCCGGCTCGCCACGCACTGAGCCCGGCCGGGCACGCGCCACCGGGGCCGTGGGGTCCCGGCCCGCCGTCACAGGGTGGGGGTGGAGACGGCGGGCCGGGTGTTTCCGGCGTCCGGTGGGGGCCGGGCCGGAGCCGGGGACCGGCCGCCGGTCGGTGGACCGGCGGGCCGGCCGGGGAGGCCGCCCCCGAGGACGGGGCGGCCCGGTGGATCAGTGGGCTCAGTGGACTGAGCAGGGCTGGGCGGTGGTGGTGTCCGGTGGTCCTCCTGTGACGACATAGCTGAAGGTGGTGGAGGCTCCTGCCGCCAGCGAGCGGTGAGGCGATGACGCGATCATGACAATCCTGGAGGTGGGAGCGCTCCCATTCCGGAACGTAGCGCGGCTCGGGCACTCTGTAAACGACTCCGTCCGGATTTTCTGCCGGCCCCTGCGGACGCCTCTCCGCCGAGCCCCCTCCCCGCGCGGCTCAGAGCGCGGTCAGCAGCGCCACCGGGAACGTCTCCAGCAGCTCCCCGAGCGGCACCGCGCCCGACACCTCGCGCCCGGTCAGCTCCTCGCGCCACCGCCCGGCGGGCAGCGGCAGCTCGGTCGCCCCCCAGCCGCCCGCCCGCTCCAGCCCGTACGGGAGCCGGGTCACCACCGTGACCACCCGGCCGGTGCGCGCGAAGGCCAGGCAGTGCGCGGCGGCCGGGCCCGCCGCGTGCAGCGGGGTGTACGTGCCCGACTCGCCGAAGACACCGGGCTGTTCCCGGCGCACCCGCAGCGCCGCCGTCGTGATCACGGTCCTGTCGTCCGGCGGCCCGGTCCTGAACGGCCGCCGGTTGTCCGGGTCCACCAGCGCGACGTACTCCCGCTCCGTGCCCTGGTAGAGGTCGGGCACGCCCGGCATGGTGAGGTGGACCAGCGCCGCGCCGAGCGCGCTCGCGCGTACGTGCGGCGCGAGCGCCCGGTTGAGCGCGGCGACCGTCCCGCGCGCCGGTCCGGCCGGGCCCGACTCGACGAACTGCGTCACGGCACGCTCGTACAGCGGGTCGGGCTCCGTCCAGTTGGTGTGCAGCCCGGCCTCCCGCACGGACTTCAGCAGCGCGGGCACCATCCGGGCGCCGTCCGGCGGGCCGCCGTCCGAGGCCGGGGTGAAGCCCACCGCCGTCTGCCACGCCTGCCACGCCACCTGCGGATCGGGAGCCGGCGTCCCGGTCGGCCCCTGGGCCTCGGCCACTTGGGCGAGCAGCTCGTCCCACCGTTCCGGGCACTGGGACAGGACGGCGATCCCGGCCCGTACGTCCGCGCTGCGCTTGGTGTCGTGCGTGGTCAGGACGGTGCCGGTGGCGGGCCAGTCGCGGGCCAGCCGCAGGCAGTACGCGTGGAAGCGCTCCGGCGACACCGAGGGGTGCCCCGGGTCGCCGCCCACCTCGTTGGCCGAGAGCAGCGGCACGTACCGGTAGAACGCCGTGTCCTCCACCGACTTGGCGCGCAGCGCGGACGCCGTCTGCGCGAAGCGCGCGCAGAACGCCGCCCGGTCGGGGCCCGCGCCCAGCCTGCCGAGCGCCAGCTCCCGCACCACGTCGACGGCCGTCGCCTCCCGCTCCACCGCGAACACCGCCTTCGCCTGCCGGACCGCCTCCTCGGAGACCGCCGCCTCGGCGGCCTCCGGGCAGGGCCCGCCCGCGGCGGCGTACGGGCGGTAGACGGGCACCCGTACGAGCAGCTCCCTGATGGCCGTGCGCAGCGCCCACGGCGCGTGGTCGCGCAGCGCGGGCTCCGCCGCGCAGACGCGCTGCGCCGTACGCACGAGCGCCTCGGTCTCGGCCGCGAGTTCGTGGAAGATCACCTTGTACGCGGCCCTGCGCACGGTCCCCGCCCAGTAGCCGCCCCGGTCCCCGACCGGCGCGGCGATCTCCCGGTAGCGCCGCTCCAGCGCCTCGGCGCCCACCGGGTCGGTGAAGACCCCGTCGATGTGGCGCAGCGCGTCGTACCCGGTGGTCCCGGCGACCGGCCAGCCGGCCGGGAGCACCTCGTCGTCGGCGAGGATCTTCTCCACGACGGTCCAGCTGCCGCCCGTCGCCTCGCCCAGTCGGCGCAGATAGCCCTCCGGGTCGGCGAGCCCGTCCGGATGGTCGACGCGCAGCCCCTCGACCACACCGTCCCGTACCAGTTCGAGGATCTTGGCGTGGGTGGCGGCGAAGACCTCCGGGTCCTCCACCCGTACCCCGATCAGCTCGGAAATGGTGAAGAAGCGCCGGTAGTTCAGCTCCGTACGGGCCAGCCGCCACCAGGCGAGCCGGTAGTGCTGGGCGTCGAGCAGCTCCGGCAGCGGGAGTTCCCCGGTGCCGGGCGCGAGCGGGAAGCACAGCTCCTCGCCGTGGTACAGGGCGCCGTCCTCGACCCGCAGCGCGGCCAGTTCGTCGCCGACCGGGCCGGGCAGCACCGGCAGCAGCACCTTGCCGCCGCCCGCGGCCCAGTCGATGTCGAACCAGCGGGCGTACGGCGAGGCGGGTCCCTCGCGCAGCACCTCCCACAGGGCCTTGTTGTGGCGCGGCGAGGCGGCCATGTGGTTGGGCACGATGTCCAGGACGATCCCGAGACCGTACTCGCGGGCCCGCCCCGCCAGGGCGCGCAGCCCCTCCTCGCCGCCCAGCTCCGCCCGTACGGAGCCGTGGTCGACCACGTCGTAGCCGTGCGTGGAACCGGGCAGGGCTTCGAGGACCGGCGACAGATGCAGATGGGAGACCCCGAGCGCGGCGAGGTAGGGCACCGCTCGCGCGGCGGCCGAGAAGGGGAAGTCCGGCTGGAGCTGGAGCCGATAGGTGGCGGTGGGAGTCATAGGGTCCTGCGTACCCCGGATAGCGGGTGATGCGCCATACGGGTGGGCCGGGTGCTACGGCTTGTACACATAAGGCGTGGTCGTGCCCAGCTCCGTGAAGCCGAGCCGCTGGAGGACCGGCCGGCTCATCGGCGCCGCGTCCACCTGGAGCCACCGGTAGCCGCGGGCGGCGGCGATCCGGGCCCGGAAGGCGATCTGCGCCCGGTACAGCCCCCGGCCGCGCCAGCCCGGTACGGTGCCGCCGCCCCACAGCCCGGCGAAGTCGGTACCGGGCGTCAGCTCCATCCGGGACGCGCTCACGGCGGAGCCGTCCGCCAGGGCCACCACCGCCACCAGCGTCTCGGGAGCCTCGGCGAGCCGGGCCCGCAGCCGTCGCCGCAGCGCGGTGCCGTCCTCGCCGAAGGCCGCCTCGTGGACGTCGGCCAGCAGGTCCACCCCGGCCGCGTCGGTCACCGGGAGCAGCCGTACGCCGTCCGGCGGTCCCGGCGCGTCCGCCTGCGCCGCGCTCTCCGCCACCATCAGGGACTCCGCGGGGCCGGGGGTGAACCCGGCCGCCCGCAGCAGGTCCGCGAGGGTGTCCGGCCGGTCGTGGGAGTAGAGCTTCCACTCGAACTCGCGGCCGAGCGACGAGAAGTGCTCCACCTGTTCCGCGATGGCGCGCGCCGCCGTACCGTCCTGGAGGTCCGACCACAGGACCCCGTTCCAGTCGTGCGCCGAGCCGGTCTGCCGGACGACGTCGCGGACCCGCTCCACCCGGGCGCCGACGCCGTCCGGCGGGGCGTTCCCGCGCATCTGCCGGTCGAACGCGGCGCGTACCTCTGTCGGATCCATCCGGCCACGGGACCATCCGCGGGGCGGCGCGGCAACCGGTTTTCCCCGGCGTGGGCCGGTTCGCCGGGCCGCCCCGCGCCCGCGGGCCGTGGAGCCGGGCCAAACGAAAGACCCTACGCCGGTCGCATCAGCACCGTCATGCTGCGGCCGATCAGCGTGATCCGCTCACCCCCGTCGACCTTCTCGCCCCGCCCCGGAACCACGCCCTCCGGACGTGCCGTGTCCACCATGAGCTGCCACTGCTCCCCGTGGTTGACCGGCACCACGAACTCCAGCCCCTCGGCGCTCGCGTTGAACATCAGCAGGAACGAGGCGTCCGAGATCCGCTCGCCGCGCGGACCCGGCTCCGAGATCGCGTGCCCGTTCAGGAAGACCGTCATGGCCTTGGCGTGCGCCGCCTGCCAGTCCTGCTGGGTCATCTCCCCGCCCTCGGGCGTGAACCACGAGATGTCCGACAGGTCGTCGTGCGTGCCCTCCACCGGCCGCCCGTGGAAGAAGCGCCTGCGCCGGAAGACCGGATGGTCGCGCCGCAGCCACACCATCGCCTGGGTGAAGGCCAGCATCCCGCCGTCGCTCTCGGCGCCCTTCTCCGGCCAGCGGACCCAGGAGACCTCGTTGTCCTGGCAGTACGCGTTGTTGTTGCCGCCCTGGGTGCGGGAGAACTCGTCGCCGTGGCTGAGCATCGGCACGCCCTGCGAGAGCATCAGCGTCGCGATGAAGTTCCGCATCTGGCGCTCGCGCAGCTCGACGATGCCGGGGTCGTCGCTCGCGCCCTCGGCCCCGCAGTTCCAGGACCGGTTGTGGCTCTCGCCGTCCCGGTTGTTCTCGCCGTTGGCCTCGTTGTGCTTGTCGTTGTACGAGACGAGGTCGTGCAGGGTGAAACCGTCGTGGCAGGTGGTGAAGTTGATGGAGGCCAGCGGCCGGCGCCCGTCGTCCTGGTAGAGATCGGACGAACCGGTCAGCCGGGACGCGAACTCCGCCAGCGTCCTCGGCTCACCGCGCCACAGGTCGCGCACGGTGTCGCGGTACTTGCCGTTCCACTCGGTCCACAGCGGGGGGAAGTTCCCCACCTGGTAGCCGCCCTCGCCCACGTCCCAGGGCTCCGCGATCAGCTTCACCTGGCTGACCACCGGGTCCTGCTGGACGAGGTCGAAGAAGGACGACAGCCGGTCCACCTCGTGGAACTGGCGGGCCAGCGTCGCCGCGAGGTCGAAGCGGAAGCCGTCGACATGCATCTCGGTCACCCAGTACCGCAGCGAGTCCATGATCAGCTGTAGGACGTGCGGGCTGCGCATCAGCAGCGAGTTGCCGGTGCCCGTGGTGTCCGTGTAGTACCGCTGGTTCTCGCCCAGCCGGTAGTACTGCGCGTTGTCCAGGCCCCGGAAGGAGAGCGTCGGGCCGAGGTGGTTGCCCTCGGCGGTGTGGTTGTAGACGACGTCGAGGATGACCTCGATACCGGCGCGGTGCAGCGCCCGTACGGCCTGCTTGAACTCCAGGACCTGTTCGCCCCGGTCGCCCCAGGAGGCGTAGGCGTTGTGCGGGGCGAAGAAGCCGATGGTGTTGTAGCCCCAGTAATTGGCGAGCCCGGCGTCCACCAGCCGGTGGTCGTTGACGAACTGGTGCACCGGCATCAGCTCCAGCGCCGTCACCCCCAGCTCCGTCAGGTGTTCGATCACGGCGGGGTGCGCCAGCCCCGCGTAGGTGCCGCGCAGCTCCTCGGGCAGCTCCGGGTGGAGCATGGTCAGGCCCTTGACGTGGGCCTCGTAGAGCACCGTGCGGTGGTAGTCCGTACGGGGCAGCCGGTCGTCGCCCCAGTCGAAGTACGGGTTCACGACGACCGAGGTCATCATGTGGGGCGCCGAGTCCATGTCGTTGCGCGACTCCGGCTTTCCGAAGTGGTAGCCGTACACCGACTCGCCCCACTCGATACTGCCGCTGATCGCACGTGCGTACGGATCGAGGAGCAGTTTGGCGGAGTTGCAGCGGTGACCGCGCTCGGGCTCGTAGGGCCCGTGGACCCGGAAGCCGTAGCGCTGTCCCGGCATGATGCCCGGCAGATAGGCGTGACGTACGAAGGCGTCCGTCTCGCGCAGCTCCACCGCCGTTTCTGAACCGTCGTCGTGCAGGAGGCACAACTCGATTCGGTGGGCGGCCTCTGAGTAGACCGCGAAGTTGGTGCCGGCGCCGTCGTAGGTGGCGCCGAGGGGATACGTCTGTCCCGGCCAGACCTGCATAGATATGACTCTTCCACTTCTGATCCGGGTGCTGCGGGCTTCTTGCGCCAGATCTTCCCCGAAATCGTGGCAACCTCCTAGGACCCCGAGAGGTTCTCGGCGCTTCTCGCCGGGCGTCAACCCGGCGCGTCAACCGGGTGCGCCGCACTGCCGGGCGCAGTACGGCGCGGTCCGGTTGACGAACCCGGCGGCCTCCGGGGCGCTCCCGCGTCCCGTACGCCCCGCCCGGGACCGGGCGCAATCGCTATGAATCGGCTCACTACGCCGCAACTCGCCGTCTGGAACAAGCCTCACGAACAAGGGAGTTGAGAAAGGAGCCTGTGCATCCTGCTGCACCGTATCCGCTCGGCGGAGTACCCTTCCTTGATCGTTGAATAGGGAGAGAAGGCAGGTGCGCGGGTGAGCTCGGGAGGGCTGGAGCTACCGCCCGGTGACGCAGGTCACGCGGGGGAATCCGGCGACATTCCGCCCGGAGCGGTCTCCCTCGCGCGGCCGATGGAGATCGGGGCGGAACTGGACTGGGGCGCGGACGCCTGGAGCGAGGTCCGTACGCGCGCCCAACGCGCCGGACGGGCGTACATCTGGCTGAATCTGGTGGAGCAGCGGTTGCGCGCGGTCGTCGCCGCGGTCCTGCGCCCCATCTACGAGCCGGTGCACGGCGAGGAGTGGGTCGTCGCCGCCGCGGGGCCCGCCGGACAGGAGTGGGTGCAGCGCGCCGTCGCCGTACGGGAGGTGTCGCGGCGCAAGGGCTATCTCCTCGACCCGGCCGACGACAACGTGCTGAGCTTCCTCACCCTCCCGCAGCTGCGGGAGCTGATGGTCCAGCACTGGCCCTGCTTCGAACCGTACTTCGACGACCGCCGCGACGTGGAGCTGGCGCTCGACGAGCTGGAGGTGGCGCGCAACGTCGTCTCCCGCAACCGCGCCCTGTCCGAGACGGTCCTCGCCCAGGCGGAGCGGGCCTCGGCCCGGCTCCTGGAGATCCTGGGCGGGGGCGGCGGAGTGCCGTCGTCGGCGCGGCTGCGGGTGGACGCGGTGGAGGACCTGGTCGGCGACCGGTACGCGGACGTCGTCTCCGTGCACTCCGACCGGGTCAGGCTGCAGCGGCAGATCCCGGCCGAGGACCTCTTCGGCGAGGCCCGGCGTGTCGACGCCATCGGTATCGGGCTGAACCTCCTCGTGCAGAACTTCTCCGGGCGTCGGCTGATCCGTCTCGCCGAGTCCGGCTGCCGGATACGGCTGGTCTTCCTCAACCCGGCGAGCAGCGCGGTCAAGCGCCGCGAACGCGAACTGGGACTGCGCAAGGGCGAGCTGAGCCGCTCGGTGGAGATGAACATCCTCCACATGAGGCGGGTGCGCTCCAAGCTGCGCGATCCCGGCGCCTTCGAGATCCACGTCTTCGACGAGACCCCCCGCTTCACCGCCTACCTGGTCGACGGCGACGGTCCCGACGGGCTGGCCGTCGTCCAGTCCTATCTGCGCCGGGCGCGCGGCATGGAGGCGCCGGTGCTGGTGCTGCGCGGCGGCGGGCGTGAGGTGGTGCGTTCGGGGCAGGACACCGAACACGGGCTCTTCCAGACCTACCGCGAGGAGTTCGAGTCGGTCTGGACGGACTCCCGGCCGGTCTCCTGACCGGCGTCCCGGTCGCCACCGCCGAGCGCCGCGCAGGCCCGGTTGTCAGTGGAGCGTGGCAGGGTGAATGTCCAACGGGGGAAGCTCCACCGCGGCATGAGGGAGGGCCACGATGACTTGGCACGGAGAACGGCTGGTCGGTTTCGATCTGGAGACCACGGGGACCGACATCGAGTCCGACCGTATCGTCACGGCGGCGTTGGTGACCGTGGAGCCGGACGGCCGGTCGAGGAGCGAGCGGACCTGGCTGCTCGATCCGGGGGTGCTGATCCCCGCGCAGGCGGCCGAGATCCACGGCATCTCCACGGAGCACGCCCGCGCGCACGGGGCGCCGCCCGCCCCCGCGATCGACGAGATCACCTCGGCGGTCGCCGAGGTGCTGCGCTCGGGCACCCCGCTCGTCGTGATGAACGCGCGCTACGATCTGTCGCTGCTGGACCGCGAGTGCAGGCGCCACGGAGTGGAGCCGCTGGCCGGGCGGCTGCGCGGCAAGCCCTCGCCCATCATCGACCCGCTGGTCCTGGACAAGCACGTGGACCGCTACCGCAAGGGCAGGCGCAACCTCCAGGCGCTCTGCGAGCACTACGGAGTGACATTCGAGAACGCGCACAACGCCGTGGCGGACGCGGTGGCCGCCGCTCGTACGGCACGGAGCATGGGCGTGAGGCACGCGCGGATAGGCGCGGCCGCCCCGGCGGATCTCCATGACCTCCAGGTGCGTGCGGCGGCCGAGCAGTCGGCGTCGCTGCAGAGCTACCTTCGACGCACGTCGAACCCGGAGGCGACCGTCGAGGCGGCCTGGCCCGTCGTTCCGTACAGCCGCTGACGCGCGGAGCCGCCCATGTGTGCGGCCGTCGACGCGCGAAGCCGTCCA